>NZ_JACAPN010000024.1:0-42576 GCF_013385665.1 Pseudomonas sp. D4002 | reverse complement strand
GGAGCCGGTTCCTACAGTTATTACGCTATTTACGGGTTAACCGATGTTATTCAACCAAGCCTCACGCCTGGCCAAGATCACCAGCCCCCTGGGGCCGGATGTGCTGCTGCTCAATGAAATGGGTGGCGGCGAAGAGCTGGGTCGGCTGTTCAATTTCGAACTGCAGCTGACCTCGCTGGACGCCAACATCGACCTCAACCAGTTGCTGGGCAAGCCCATGAGCCTGAACCTGCAACTGGCGGACGGTGGCGAGCGACACTTCCACGGCATCGTCGCCCGCTGCAGCCAGAACATCGACCAGGGCCAGTTCGCCAGCTATCAGGTGACTTTGCGCCCGTGGTTGTGGCTGCTGAGCCGCACCTCCGACTGCCGGATTTTCCAGAACCTGAGCATCCCGCAGATCATCAAGCAGGTGTTTCGCGACCTGGGTTTTTCCGACTTCGAAGACGCCTTGAGCCGCCCGTACCGCGAGTGGGAATACTGCGTGCAGTACCGCGAGACCAGCTTCGATTTCGTCAGCCGCCTGATGGAACAGGAAGGCATCTACTACTTCTTCCGCCACGAGCAGGACCGCCACGTGCTGGTGCTGGCCGATGCCTACGGTGCCCACGCCAACGTGCCCGGCTACGCCTCGGTGCCTTACTACCCCAAGGACGAGCAGCAGCGCGAACGCGACCATATGCACAACTGGCACCTGGCACAGGAAGTACAGCCCGGCTCCCTTGAGCTCAACGACTACGACTTCCAGCGCCCCAGCGCGAGCATCGACGTGCGCTCGGCCATGCCGCGCCCGCACACCGCCGGCGACTACCCGCTGTACGACTACCCCGGCACCTACGTCAAAAGCGAAGACGGCGAACACTACGCCCGCACCCGCATCGAAGCCCTGCAAACCCTGCACGAACAAGTGGAGTTCAGCGGCAACGCCCGGGGCCTGGGTTCCGGCCACCTGTTCAGCCTCACCGGCTTCAGTCGCCGCGACCAGAACCGCGAATACCTGATCGTCGGCGCCCGCTACTACATCTCCCAGGAAAGCCTCGAAAGCGGCGGTGGCGCGCCTTCGGCGCAGTTCGAAAGCACCCTTACCTGCATCGACGCGCAACAGAGTTTCCGCCCGCTGGCCAACACCTACCGGCCCATCGTCAAAGGCCCGCAGACCGCGCTGGTAGTGGGCCCCAAGGGCGAGGAAATCTGGACCGACCAATATGGCCGGGTCAAGGTGCATTTCTATTGGGACCGCCACGACCAGTCCAACGAAAACAGCTCATGCTGGATTCGCGTATCGCAGTCCTGGGCCGGAAAAAACTGGGGCTCGATGCAGATCCCACGGATCGGCCAGGAAGTGATTGTGAGCTTCCTGGAAGGCGATCCAGACCGGCCGATCATCACCGGCCGGGTGTACAACGCCGAGCAGACCGTGCCTTACGACTTGCCGGAAAACGCCACCCAAAGCGGGATGAAAAGCCGCTCCAGCAAAGGCGGCACACCGGCCAACTTCAATGAAATCCGCATGGAGGACAAGAAGGGGTTGGAGCAGCTGTACATCCATGCCGAGCGCAATCAGGACATTGTGGTGGAGGTGGATGAGAGCCACTCGGTGGGGCATGACCGGAACAAGAGTATTGGGCATAACGAGACGGTGACGATTGGCTCAAACCGCCTGCGGGTCGTGCGCAACAACGACACCGTGATTGTGGGCGGGGCCAAGTCCGACAGCGCCGCCACGACCTACACCGTCGAGGCTGGCGACAGTATTCGCCTGGTGTGCGGCGACAGTGTGATTGAGCTCAAGGCTGGCGGAGACATCAACCTGACCTGTGGCTCGTTCAACCTGTTTTCCACCGGCAGCAGCAAAATCCAGACGAAGGGCAAACTGGATATCAACCTTGGCAGCGACAAGGGCACGGTGCCCGGCGCCCAAGGCGTGCAAAGCACGATCAAGTCCGCCGTCGAATCAAAATTCCCTGGCAAGCCCGGCGCTGGTCAATAACGAGATTTATCCACCATGAATTACCTGATCAACGAAGCCCAATTCACCCTGCCCGATGCAGAGGTACAGGACACCTCGATCAACATTCTCAAGTTCGCCAAGCTGGGCACCACGTTGGTGGTCAGCCGCAGCCCGTTGGCCGATGGCGAGACCTTGCAAGGCAACTTCGAGGGTCAACTTAAAAAGCTCGAACAGCAGGTCAAGGACCTTCGTTATTCGCCGGCGCAAGCCATCAAGGTGGGGCCGGCTCAGGACATCGACGCCTTTGAAGTGCAGAACCGTTTCAACAAAGGCAGCGACAATATTTACCAATATCAGCTGGCGATGCAGGTACCCGGCACACGCAACCTGATCGCCTTGAGCTACGTCAAGACCCAGCCCCTGGGGCCTGCCGAGGCGGCTCATTGGGCAACGCTCAAGAACACGCTCAACTTTGCCGTCACCCCCTGAGCAGAGTCTGAACAATGAGTGAAGACCTCTGGGCTGCCCGCGAAGGCGACGCGCTGCTGCACACCTCGGTGATGGCCGATATTCTCGGCGGCGTGCTGGAAGTGGCCGCCTATGCCGCACTCACTACCGTGGGCTGCCTGGCCGTTGCAGGGGCGGTTTTCCTCGCGACCGGTGCGACCATCGCCACAGGCGGTGTTGCATTGGTCTTGGTAGTGGGGGCAGTCGTTGGGATCACCGCAGGGCTCACAGGGGCTGACTTGAAAATATCCAGTTGGTGCGAGTCCGCCGCCAACTGGGTGTTCCCGCCGGTGATCGATGCCTTCATCACCAGCGGTTCGGATAACGTCTTTATCAATGGCAAAAAAGCTGCCCGCGCCGCAGGCAAGATGACTGCGGTTCCGGTCGCACCCAGCGAACCGCCAGCCCCCAGCTTCCTGGACATGGCCGGGGAGTTTTTCTCACAGATGTGGCGCCCGACCGTCGCCTCCCCCGCCCCCGGCACCGAGCCTTGCCCGCTGGACACCGTGGGGTGCAACAAGCACCCGCCCATGCCCCTGCAATTCATTGCCGAGGGTTCCAGCTCGGTGTTCATCAATGGCCAGCCTGCGGCGCGCAGTGGCGATCGCAGCACGTGCGACGCCAAGATCGGCACAGCCCCGGGCCTGATCTCGCCGGATGTGCGCATCGGTGGCGGAACCATCGTGGTGCAGGAGATTCGCAGCGGCAAAACGCCGGGCGTGGGTTTGGCGATTGCGGTGGTGATGGCGTTGCGGGGTAACCTGAAATGTTTCTGGACCAAGCTGCCGTGCCTGGTTGGTGGCTTGGTGGTGGGCGGTGCCATTTCTTATGCAACCAGCAAGGTTACCTCTGCGCTCAAGAGCGCCATGAATGGCTCGCCCAATCCGGTTCACAGCGCGACCGGGGCCAAGGTCCTGGGTGGGGACGAGGAGCTGGATTTCGTGCTGCCGGGTTTGCTCCCGATAGATTGGCAGCGTTTCTACAGCAGCCTCGACACACGCCAGGACGGTCTCTTCGGCGCGGGCTGGAGCGTTGCGTATGAAGTGTCGATTGAGATAGATGCAGACGAAAACCTGTTCTACATCGATGAGCAAGGGCGCCGCCTGGAGATCGGCTACATCCCCTTGTCCGGCGGAGCATTCGACCCGGGCGAAGGCCTTGCGGTCAGGCGCAGTGCCGACGGCGCGGTATTGATCGAGAGCATCGACGGCCTGTATCGCCTGTTCGAGCCCGACCCGCTGAACAGCGCGCGCATGCGTCTGCAGCTGCTGGGTGATCGCAATGAAGGGCGGATCTTTCTCGACTACGACGCTCAGGGGCGGCTGTATCGCCTGCGCGACACCCATGACTTGATGCACGTCGAACTGAGCTACTCGGCTGAACACCCACGGCGCGTGAGCCACATCGAACGGCGTTATCTGCGCCAGGAACATTTCGATGCGCGCAGCGATGTGCTCGTCAGCTACCGCTATGACAGCAACGGCGACCTGGCTGAAGTGTTGGATGTGCAAGGCACAACCCTTCGACGCTTTGCTTATGACAATGGCCGGCGAATGGTCGAACACCAGTTGCCGAGTGGCCTGCGCTGCTTCTATCAATGGAGTGCAGTGACCGGCCCGGACGGTGAAGAGTGGCGCGTGAGCCGCCACTGGACAGACGCAGGCGATGAATACACCTTCGACTACGATCTCGACGCCGGCATTACCCGCGTGACCGATGGCCTGATGCGCGTCAGTACACGGCATTGGAACCCGCAGTACCAGATCACTCGCTACGTCGACAACCTGGGCCATACGTGGCTGTTCGAGTGGAGCGAAGACCGCCAGTTGCTCGGCGCGACTGACCCGCAAAACGGTCAGTGGCGCTTCAATTATGACGCGTCCGGCAACCTGAGCGCGGTGATCGATCCACTGTCCAGAACCAGCGGCACGCAGTGGCTCGCGCACTGGGCGTTGCCCCAAGTAGAGACCGACCTTGCGGGCAACAGTTGGCACTATCGCTATGACCAGCGAGGCAACTGCATCGAGGAAATCGACCCGCTGGGCAATAGCACGCGCTACGTCTACGACGGGTTCGGTCAACCAGTGCGCATCATCGACGCCACGGAAAAAACCAAAACGCTGCATTGGAACGAATGGAGCCAACTGGTCGAAGCGGTGGATTGCTCGGGTTATCCCACCCGTTATCAATACGATGCCTTTGGCAATCTGGTGGTGCAGACCAATGCGGAAGGTGAGTCGGTTCGCTACCGGTACGGTCCCCAGGGGCTATTGCTGGAATGCCAGCTCCCGGATGGCCGCGTGGAACAGTTCCAACGCAGCGCCAGCGGTTACCTGACGGCCCATGTCGACCCGGCCGGCAGCACCACGCGCTATGCCTATGACCTGCGTGGCCTGGTCAAACAGCGCTGGGATGCGCATAACCGCACGGTCATGTTCGACCATGACGCCTATGGCCGATTGCGCAGGCTGACCAATGAGAACGGTGAAAGCTATCGCTTTGAGTGGGACGCGTGCGACCGCATGGTGCGGCAGCAAGACCTCGACCAGAGTCAGCGCTGCTACACCTATGATCCGCTGGATGATGTTGTCGCCGTGGACTTCCTGCCGGGGACAGAAGGCGAACCGGTAGCGCCGCTGTCACACCAATTTCAGCGAGATCCGGTTGGACGCCTGGTCAGCAAAGTCACCGCGGACGGCACCACCGTTTACGAACATGATCTGAACGACCAACTGGTCGGCGTCACGTTCACCGCGCTTGATGGTCAGCAGCAGCGACTGGGTTTCAGCTACGACGCGCTGGGGCAACTGCTGCAGGAGCAAGGCACAGCGGGCTCCTTGCAGCATCACTACGACGAATTGGGGAACCTGATTCAGACCCAGTTGCCCGACGGTCGATGGCTGAACCGCCTCTACTACGGCAGCGGTCACCTGCATCAGTTGAATCTCGATGGGAAGGTCATCAGCGACTTCGAGCGTGATCGTTTGCATCGCGAAGTGCAGCGCACTCAAGGCCAACTCAGGACGAACACCGCGTATGACCGCAGTGGAAGGGTTCGCTCACGCCAGCGCCGCAGTATTGACCAACCGTGGCAGTTGCCGCCGTTGGTTGAGACTGACTACAGCTACGATCCCAGCGATAACCTGATCGGGCGTCGGCGTGTTGACCGTGTTCATGATCGTCAAGAGCAGTTGGGTTACGACAGTACCGAACGTATTCTCGTCAGCCACCAAGTAGGCCAGACCGAAACCTTTGCTTATGACGCGGCAGCCAACCTGCTCGACGGCCCACGACAGGGTGGCTTGGTAAGGCATAACAGGCTGCTCACCTACCAAGACAAACGTTATAAATACGATGCTTTTGGTCGAATGATCGAAAAACGCAGCTCTGTTCGTGGCGTGCAGCGTTTTGCTTACGATGCCGAGCATCGCCTGATCGAAGTACGTAGCCAGAAAGGCGAGCTGAACACGATTGTGAGGATGGTGTATGACCCCCTGGGACGGCGTGTTGGCAAAATTGAACACGATGATCATGGGTTCTGCTTGGGAGAAACACGCTTCGACTGGGATGGCTTGCGTCTTCTGCAGGAACATCGGCACAGCCAGACCAGCCTCTATCTGTATGACAATCACAGCTATGATCCGCTAGCTCGGGTAGACGGGACGGGGAAACACCAGTGTGTGCGGTATTACCACAATGACCTGAATGGACTGCCCGAGTACCTCACGGAGACTGATGGGCTCACAGTTTGGCAAACGCGTTACAAAGTATGGGGCGCCACCCTTGAGGAGGTGCGCGAGGCGTACTTCATTGAAGAGCAGAACTTGCGATTTCAGGGTCAGTATCTTGATCGAGAAACTGGGCTGCATTTCAACACCTTGCGGTATTACGACCCCGACATCGGCCGCTTTACTACACCTGACCCTATAGGTCTGGCCGGTGGATTGAATCTTTACGCTTATGCCTCGAACCCACTGACTTGGATCGATCCTCTCGGACTGAACCCAGCGCTTCTGGAGGCGCTTGGCGTTGATGCAAAATCAATTGGTGTTTATCGATTTACCGACAAAAATGGCAAGCTCTACGTAGGCTCCACTACCGATCAAACCTTTGGCTCAAGGCTGAGCCAACATGTCGCTTCCGGGAAACTACCGGCTGACAAAATCAGCTCGGTTCAATTACACAGTATGAACGGGGCCACCCCTCAAGAAATCTATAAGGTCGAGGCCAGTGAAATTGTGCGAAATGGTGGCAGGAGCGTAGACGGCGGAAAAACCTCCAACCTTCGAGCGCCTGCCGGTACACGTGAGCTGTTCAAAAACCCCAATTGGGTCGCAACAGAAAAATCCAAACCATCCAGATTCGGAAAATGTGGCTGAGGAGTAAAAAATGGGCGCCTGGAATTACAATCCTTGGGAAAACGATGAAGCCGCCGACTGGTTTCAAGAATTTTGGAAACAACAGAATTTCGCAGTCCTGATCAACGAAATTAACCAGTTTGATCCCACTGAAGAACGTTATGACGCCTTTAGGGCTGCCTGTTATCTATTACAAACCCTGGGCAACCCCTATATATGGCCAGCGGAGCATTTGGCAGAACTGAAGCCCCTGATCCAGCGCGCGATTTCAATACTGACGCAAATGATTGACCCAACCAATGAAGACTGGGGGTTTCTTGATATGTGGGGAGGCAGTGCTGATGTCATCAAGGCAGTGGAAGAGCAAGTCGACGCTCTAAAAACGCGTTTAGGCGAACTGGCTTAATCTGGCATACGTACCAGCCCCCAACAAAAAATGGGCACCCGACCCAGTCGGCGTGCCCATTTTTTATCCCGCGCTCACACTCGCATGTGCGTAGCGCAGGCTTCTTTACTTACGGATTGACGCTGTCTTTAAGCGACTTGCCTGGCTTGAACGCAACGGTGTTGCTCGCCTTGATTTTCACCGGCTCGCCGGTTTGCGGGTTTTTGCCGGTGCGGGCGCCGCGGTGGCGCTGCAGGAAGGTGCCGAAGCCTACCAGGGTGACGCTGTCCTTGCGATGCAGCGCGCCGGTGATTTCTTCGAGTACGGCGTTGAGTACGCGGTTGGCCTGCTCTTTGGTCAGGTCTGCTTTTTCTGCAATAGCGGCTGCGAGTTCTGGTTTACGCATAAGTGAAGCCTCTTTGACGGTTTTTTGTTGTTATGTCCGTGCTGCTCTCTATCGGAGCAGCGCCCAAGGCGCCGCAGGCTCTACTCTGCGGCAGACGGGAGTGAGGATGGCATGCCATCGGGGCCTGCGCCAGTCTCACGGCGACCTTTCTACGGTCAAAATGATGCTTATTCCGACAGAACGACCAGCATTTACGCCAGCAGCGGCGGAAGTTCTTTGTTGAGGGCCAGTTTTTCCATCACGGCCGTGCCGGTCAGGGCGTAGCCCAGCAGTCGGCCGCTGGCGTCGCGGCACAGGGCCTTGATGTCGCCACCCTGCCCTTCGACGCTCCACACGCCTTCGCTGCCCCGTGGCGGTGGCGAGACGACCAGCGGGCAGACCGGGGTTTTTACCGTGACGGGCATCGGGCCGTAGCTGACGGCCGTCGCGTTACCCGCCAGGGTCTGGGCCAGGGCGCGGGCGCAGCTCATCAGGGGCATCACGTACAGCAGGTTCAGGCCATCGACCTCGGCGCAGTCGCCCAGGGCGTAGATGTTGGCGTGGGAGGTCTTGAGGTGGCGGTCCACCATAATCCCGCGGTTTATCTGCAACCCGGCTGCGGCGGCCAGGTCGACACGCGGGCGCAGGCCGATGGCAGACACCACCAGGTCACACTGGATCACTTCGCCATCAGACAAGTGGGCTTCCAGGCCGTCAGCGGTGCGCTGCAGGCGATTGAGCACCGGGCCCAGGTGGAAACGCGCCCCCAGGCCTTCCAGACCGGCCTGCACCGCTGCGGCGGCTGCCGGGTGCAGCAGGGTCGGCATGACTTGCTCGCACGGCGCCACCAGGTCGATCTCGTAGCCGCCGAGGATCAGGTCGTTGGCGAACTCGCAGCCGATCAGCCCGGCACCCAGCAACAGCACCCGGCGTTTTCCGGCCGCAGCGGCACGAAAGCGTGCGTAGTCTTCGAGGTCGTTGATCGGGAAAATCAGCTCGGCGGCGTCGCCCTGTACCGGCACCCGCACGGTTTCTGCGCCCCAGGCCAGGATCAGGTCGCGATAGGCCACCGCTTCCTCACCGATCCACAAGCGCTTGTGGCCCGGGTCGATGCCACTGATGCGGGTGTGGGTACGCACTTCGGCCTTCAGTTGCTCGGCCATGGCGCCCGGTTCAGCCATGCTCAGGCCATCGGCTTCCTTGTTCTTGCCAAAGCCTGTGGAGAGCATGGGCTTGGAGTAGGAGCGCCCGTCATCTGCGGTGATCAGCAACAGCGGGGTTTCGCTATCGAGCTTGCGAAACTCCCGAGCCAGGTTGTAACCGGCCAAACCCGTGCCGACGATCACGACAGGTGCGTTCATTCCTTTCTCCTTGTAGTTAGTACGGTTCTTGAATTGCGATTTAAATCAGCAATCAGCCGATTTCGATCATTTCGAAATCCATTTTGCCCACGCCGCAGTCCGGGCACAGCCAGTCTTCGGGGACGTCCTGCCACAGGGTGCCCGGCGCGATGCCGTCATCCGGCCATCCGTCTTTCTCGTCGTAGATCAGGCCACAGACGACACATTGCCACTTCTTCATTACTTGTTTCCTCAGGTCCAGGCGCGTTGGCCGACGGTCGATAGATGCAACCTTGCCGTGCGGCTCAGGGCGTTTTGTACTGATCAGCAGGCGCAGATGCAAGCATGATCGACGCATGGGCCTGGCGCACTCCGGCAAAAGTCCAGGGCACCATGGTAAGCTCGCCGCCTCATTAACTGCCAATAATGACCCTCCGTGCCGCATTCAAACGCCCTTCCCGCTGCTTGCCGATGGCTGACCCAGAGCCTTCTGAGCCCACTGCCCGCGCCGCTGACACTCAACTGGCTGTTCGATGAAGGTTCGCTGACCCGGCGCCTGACGCGCCTGTCCGACGATGGCTTCAGCGTGACTCCGTTGTTCGAAGGCTGGCAGCCACTGCGAGACGACGAATGCGCCACCCTGGACTTGCCCGCCGCCAGCATCGGCTGGGTGCGCGAGGTGTATTTGCGTGGCCATGGCCAGCCGTGGGTGTTTGCCCGCAGCGTGGCGGCCCGCAGCGCCTTGCAGGGCGACGGCTTGCACATGGATGAGTTGGGCAGCCGGTCTCTCGGGGAATTGCTGTTTTGTGACCACGCCTTCACGCGCCAGGCCATCGAGGTGTGCCGCTACCCACGGGAATGGCTGCCCCCGGCGGACCAGGCCGATCACCTGTGGGCACGCCGCTCGCGCTTCGACCGCGGGCCGCTGAGCGTGCTGGTGGCTGAAATCTTCCTGCCGACCTTGTGGCAAGCCGTGCACGACCATCCGGAGCGTTTCTGATGTACCAGCGCCTGCTCAAATCCCTGAATCACCTGAACCCAAGGGCCTGGGACTTCATCCAGTTGACCCGCATGGACAAGCCCATCGGCATTTACCTGCTGCTGTGGCCCACGCTGTGGGCGCTGTGGATTGCTGGCAAGGGTTCGCCATCGCTGCTCAATATCCTGATCTTCGTGCTCGGCGTGGTACTCACCCGGGCCGGCGGTTGCGTCATCAATGACTGGGCCGACCGCAAGGTCGACGGCCATGTGAAGCGCACCGAGCAGCGCCCGCTGGTCAGCGGCAGGATCAGCTCGAAAGAGGCCCTGGTGTTCTTCGCGGTGCTGATGGTCATCAGTTTCCTGCTGGTGCTGCTGACCAACTCCATGACGATCTGGCTGTCCCTGGGCGGCCTCGCGCTGGCGGCCAGCTACCCGTTCATGAAGCGCTACACCTATTACCCGCAGGTGGTATTGGGCGCGGCGTTTTCCTGGGGCATGCCGATGGCGTTCACCGCCGAAACGGGCAGCCTGCCCGCCGCGGCATGGCTGTTGTACATCGCCAACCTGTTGTGGACGGTGGGTTACGACACGTACTACGCCATGACCGATCGCGACGATGACCTGAAAATCGGGGTCAAATCCACCGCGATTCTGTTCGGCGATGCCGACCGGGTGATCATCCTGACCCTGCAGGGCCTGGCACTGGTGTGCCTGTGGCTGGCGGGGATGCGTTTTGAGCTGGGCGGCTGGTTCCACCTGGGCTTGCTCGCGGCGGCCGGGTGTTTTGCCTGGGAGTTCTGGTACACCCGGGACAAGGACCGGCTCAAATGCTTCAAGGCGTTTTTGCACAACCACTGGGCCGGGTTGGCGATTTTTGTCGGGATTGTCGCGGACTACGGGTTTCGGTGAGAGGCCAGGCCCCTCACCCTTATCCGGCTCACATCAAGGCTTGGCGACCTTCCACGCCCCGTCCATTTTGCCTTCGCCGGTCATGTCACCGGCCTTCTTGTCCATGACGAAGGTGTAGAGCGGCTTGCCGCTGTAGGCCCACTGGCTTTTCTGGTCGTCACGGGTGATCACGGTCCACTTGCCCATGGGCTTGTCGGTGGATTCGGCCATCAACGGCGGCCAGTTGGTGGCGCACTTGTCGTTGCACATGGATTTGCCATCAGCGTCCTTGGCAAAGGTGTAGAGGGTCATGCCGTTGTGGTCCACCAGCATCCCGTCCTTGGTCATCGCCGGGTCTGCCGCAAACGCCAGTGTCGGCAGCGTTAACGCGGCCGTTACCAGCAGGGCTTTCCAGGAAAAAGTACTATGAGTCATGGGAACCTTCCTTTTGTGGTTGTCAGGATTCGGACCCAAAGCGTAGTCCAGAGAGGCAAGGATTGCCCAAGCGACTAAATTACTGTCACACGACTGCAATAATTCCGTTATCTAATGCGGCGCAAGACAGTTAAATGACAAGAGGATTTAGCATGGTTGGCAGGAGCATTCTGATCGTTGACGACGAAGCGCCCATTCGCGAGATGATCGCCGTTGCGTTGGAAATGGCCGGCTATGACTGCCTGGAGGCGGAGAACTCCCAGCAGGCCCATGCCATTATCGTCGACCGCAAGCCGGACCTGATCCTGCTGGACTGGATGCTGCCCGGCACCTCCGGCATCGAACTGGCCCGCCGCCTCAAGCGTGACGAGCTGACCGGGGATATCCCGATCATCATGCTCACCGCCAAGGGCGAAGAGGACAACAAGATCCAGGGCCTGGAAGTCGGCGCCGATGACTACATCACCAAGCCCTTTTCCCCACGGGAACTGGTCGCCCGTCTGAAAGCCGTTCTGCGCCGTGCCGGCCCCACCGATGGCGAAGCGCCTATCGAAGTCGACGGCCTGATCCTTGACCCGATCAGCCACCGCGTGACCATCGACGGCAAACCCGCCGAGATGGGCCCTACCGAATACCGCCTGCTGCAATTCTTCATGACCCACCAGGAGCGCGCCTACACCCGCGGCCAACTGCTGGACCAGGTCTGGGGCGGCAACGTGTATGTGGAGGAGCGCACCGTCGACGTGCATATCCGCCGCCTGCGCAAAGCCTTGGGCGACGCTTACGAGAATCTGGTACAAACCGTGCGCGGCACCGGCTACCGGTTTTCCACCAAAGGCTGAGCCAGCCCGAACTGCCCAGACAGCTGAAAGGACGCGTGTTTAAGTGAACCAAAACTGGCATGGCACCCTGATCCGCCACATGCTCCTGTTGATCACCGGCTGCCTGCTGGTGGGCCTGGTCAGCGGCTATTACGGCTGGAGCCTGGCCGTCGGCCTGGGCCTTTACCTGGGCTGGACCCTCAAGCAACTGCTGCGCCTGCACGAATGGCTGCGCCAGCACAAACCCGACGAAGCACCACCCGACGGCTACGGCCTGTGGGGCGAGGTGTTCGACAGCATCTACCACCTGCAACGCCGCGACCAACGCGTACGCGGGCGGCTTCAGGCGGTAATCGATCGGGTCCAGGAGTCCACCGCTGCGCTGAAAGACGCCGTCATCATGCTCGACAGCGACGGCAACCTGGAATGGTGGAACCGCGCCGCAGAGACCTTGCTGGGTCTCAAGACGCCCCAGGACAGCGGCCAGCCGGTGACCAACCTGGTGCGCCACCCGCGTTTCAAGGAGTATTTCGAGCAGGACAACTACGAAGAAGCCCTGGAAATCCCGTCACCGACCAACGACCGCGTGCGTATCCAGCTGTACCTGACGCGCTACGGCAATAACGAACATTTGATGCTGGTGCGCGATGTCACACGCATCCATCAGCTGGAACAGATGCGCAAGGACTTCGTCGCCAACGTCTCCCACGAACTGCGCACACCGCTGACGGTGATCTGCGGTTATCTGGAGACGCTGCTCGATAACGTCGAAGACGTGAACCCGCGCTGGACCCGTGCCCTGCAACAGATGCAGCAGCAAGGCTCGCGCATGCAAACCCTGCTTAACGACCTGCTGTTGCTGGCCAAGCTGGAAGCCACCGATTACCCCTCGGACAACCATCCGGTGCCGGTGCAAAGCCTGTTGCAGACGATCAAGAGCGACGCCCAGGCATTGTCCGGGCAGCGTGAACAGCAGATCACCCTTGAAGCCGACCCATCGATCCTGCTCAAGGGCAGTGAGGGCGAGTTGCGCAGCGCGTTTTCCAATCTGGTGTTCAACGCCGTCAAATACACCCAGGACAAAGGCAACATCCGCATCCGCTGGTGGGCCGACGACCAGGGCGCACACCTCAGCGTGCAGGACTCCGGGATGGGCATCGACGCCAAGCATTTGCCGCGCCTTACCGAGCGTTTCTACCGCGTCGACTCCAGCCGCAACTCCAACACCGGCGGCACCGGGCTCGGCCTGGCCATCGTCAAACATGTGTTGCTGCGCCATCGCGCGCGGCTGGAAATCAGCAGTGTGTTGGGCCATGGCAGTACCTTTACCTGCCATTTCCCGCCGGCCCAGGTGACACATTCCCGGGTCCTTCATCAGGACGAGTGACCTTCCGCCCGGCAGCCGCCACTAGGCAAGCGCCCCGTCAGCCGCTACATTGGCGGACTTGCGCCTGCCTTTCAGGCCCACCTGCTCACCCTTTTCGATTAGACGGAACCCGCAAAACCCCATCATGGACCCTTCCCCTGGCATCACCCTCGCGACACTCTTCGCCGACTTCGGCATGATTCTTTTTGCACTGATCCTGGTACTGCTCAACGGCTTTTTCGTTGCGGCGGAATTTGCCATGGTCAAACTGCGCTCGACCCGGGTCGAGGCCATCGCCCACAAGAACGGCTGGCGCGGGCAGATCCTGCGCACCGTACACAGCCAGCTCGACGCCTATCTGTCGGCCTGCCAGTTGGGTATCACCCTCGCCTCCCTGGGCCTGGGCTGGGTCGGTGAGCCGGCCTTCGCGCACATCCTCGAGCCGTTGCTGGGGGCGATCGGTGTGCAGTCGCCGGAAGTGATCAAGGGCGTGTCGTTCTTTGCCGCCTTCTTCGTGATCTCGTACCTGCACATCGTGGTTGGTGAACTGGCGCCCAAGTCCTGGGCCATTCGCAAGCCCGAGTTGCTGTCGCTGTGGACCGCCGTGCCGCTGTACCTGTTCTACTGGGCCATGTACCCGGCGATCTACCTGCTCAACGCCAGTGCCAACGCCATCCTGCGCATCGCCGGCCAAGGCGAGCCTGGCCCGCACCACGAGCACCATTACAGCCGTGAAGAACTGAAACTGATCCTGCACTCCAGCCGTGGCCAGGACCCGAGCGACCAAGGCATGCGCGTGTTGGCCTCCGCCGTGGAAATGGGCGAGCTGGAAGTGGTGGACTGGGCCAACTCCCGGGAAGACCTGGTGACCCTGGACTTCAACGCACCGCTCAAGGAAATCCTGGCGCTGTTCCGTCGCCACAAGTTCAGCCGTTACCCGGTGTACGACGCCGTGCGCAACGAGTTCGTCGGCCTGCTGCACATCAAGGACCTGCTGCTGGAACTGGCGGCCCTGGACCACATTCCCGAGTCGTTCAACCTGGCCGAGCTGACCCGCCCGCTGGAACGCGTATCGCGCCATATGCCGCTGTCGCAACTGCTCGAGCAGTTCCGTAAAGGCGGCGCGCACTTCGCCCTGGTGGAAGAGGCCGACGGCAAGGTCATCGGCTACCTGACCATGGAAGACGTTCTGGAAGTACTGGTAGGCGACATCCAGGACGAACACCGCAAGGCCGAGCGCGGCATCCTCGCTTACCAGCCGGGCAAATTGCTGGTGCGTGGCGACACGCCGCTGTTCAAGGTGGAGCGCCTGCTGGGCGTCGACCTGGACCACATCGAGGCCGAAACCCTGGCCGGGCTGATCTACGACACCCTGAAACGGGTGCCGGAAGAGGAAGAAGTGCTGGAAGTCGAAGGCCTGCGCATCATCATCAAGAAGATGAAAGGGCCGAAGATCGTGTTGGCCAAGGTGCTGTTGCTCGACTAGGGCACACCCCCTGTAGGAGCGAGCTTCCTCGCGAAGGACGTTAACGATAACGCTGGGATCCTGACACCCGGCAGCGCCCTCAGGTTTTTCGCGAGCAAGCTCGCTCCTACAAAAGCCTTACCGCGTGCCCAACGCAAAGTTGGGCAACGCCTGCACCGGCTGGTTGAATTCATAGGGAATCGACACCAGCCCCGACGCCGTCGTGCGCTGCACCACAAAATGCAGATGCGGCCCGCTGCTGTTGCCGGTATTGCCCGACAGCGCCAGCGGGCTGCCCACCGCCACGCGCTGCCCTTCCCTGACGCTGACCGACCCTTGCTTGAGGTGCAGGTACACGCCTTGCGTGCCGTCATCGTGCTGCACCCGCACGAAATTGCCCGATGGATCGCTGCCGCGCCCGCTCTGCTCGTTCTCGGTTTTCAGTACGACACCGCCACGTGCCGCGATGATTGGCGTGCCTTCAGGCATGGCAATGTCCATCGCATAACGGCTTTTGAGCTCGGAGTGGCTGAAGGTACCGTTGGGGCCTTGGGTGAGACGGAACGGACCGCCACGCCAGGGCAAGGGATAACGATAGGAAGCGGGTTGCGACGGATATACAGGCTTGGGAATCACCCGCTCCTGATACACAAACGCCTGCGCCCCGGGCGTGTACCGGTCGCTGAAGACCACAGCGCCGTCGGCGTCGATGGATTTGTAGAGGGTCATGGACATCGCCGGCATGACAACGGCGAACAGTCCACACAACAGCAGTGAGCGCACGAGCATCGGGTTGGCCTGCCAGGGACGACTGAATGGCAGGCTAACAAGGGATCATGACAGTGCTATGTGAACCAAACACTAACCCTGTGGCGAGGGGGCTTGTCCCCCGTTGGGCTGCGCAGCGGCCCCAGTAGAGTTATCGCGCAGGGTCAGGCAGAACTCAATTACAGGGTTTGGGGCCGCTACGCAGCCCAACGGGGGACAAGCCCCCTCGCCACAGGTTTTTTGGAGACCCCATCAAGTCACGCACCCGGCACAAAATGCTTCTGTGCAGTCCCGCGGGCGATCAGCCGCGAGATGTAGTCGAGCTTCTGCGCATCCTGGTCGATAAACCGGAAGGTCAGTTGCAGCCAGTCACTGTCGGGCTTGGGCTCGTAGGCCACCACGGCATGCAGGTAGCCATTCAGACGCGCCACTTCAGCGTTCTCACCCTGCTCCAGGTCGAGCACGGCGCTTTCCAGTACCTGAGGCAGGATTTCACCACGACGCACCACCAGCAGCGCCTCCTTGATGCTCAGGGCCTTGATCACACACTGCTGGGTGCCACTGGACAAGCGCAGCTGGCCCTGGCCACGACCGCTGGCAGGCGACGCTGCCGCAGCCACCTGCACCGGCGGGCTGTTGAGCAGGCCTTTGCTGGGCGCGGCCACCGGGGCCGGCTTGACTGCGTCAGGCTTGCCACCAGTGAGGGCGCTGAGGGAATCGTTACCGAACGCCGAGTTCATCTTGGTCGGTGCGCTGGCGATCAGCGCGTCGAGGCGGCCAATCTTGTTCAGTGCCTGCTTGACCTTGTTCAGCAACTGCTCGTTGGTGAATGGCTTGCTGACGTAGCCGGAAACCCCGGCCTGGATCGCCTGCACCACGTTTTCCTTGTCGCCACGGCTGGTCACCATGACGAAAGGCATGGCTTTGAGATGAGGCTGTTCACGGCACCAGGTCAACAGTTCCAGGCCGGACATTTCCGGCATTTCCCAGTCGCACAGCACCATGTCGAAGGTTTCGCGCATCAGGATGGCCTGGGCCTTTTTGCCGTTCACCGCATCTTCGATCTTGATCCCCGGGAAGTAGTTACGCAGGCACTTCTTCACCAGGTCGCGAATAAACGAGGCGTCATCCACCACCAATACACTGACTTTGCTCATCGACCCTTCATCCTATAAAAACCCCGGCAAGCATAACGCTTCGCTGATGGCGTTTTGCCAAAAATTCCAACACCACAAACGAAAACGCCCGACCAAAGGCCGGGCGTTTATTTCTCGGGCAATCTTACTTATCGTCAGGAACGCCCGGAACATTAGGGATTTGATCGGTCGTACCTTCAACTTCTGCTTTCATCCGCTTGAGGCCCATGTGCCGCACGTCGGTACCCCGCACCAGGTAAATCACCAGTTCCGAGATGTTGCGTGCGTGGTCGCCGATGCGTTCCAGCGAACGCAGTACCCAGATGATGCTCAGTACCCGTGAGATAGAGCGCGGGTCTTCCATCATGTAGGTCGCCAGTTCGCGCAGCGCCGTCTTGTATTCTCGGTCGATGGTCTTGTCGTATTGAGCCACCGACAACGCCAGCTCGGCGTCGAAACGGGCAAACGCGTCGAGGGCGTCGCGAACCATGTTGCGCACCTGGTCACCGATGTGGCGCACTTCGACATAACCACGCGGCGCTTCGCCTTCCTCACACAACTGGATGGCGCGGCGGGCGATCTTGGTGGCTTCGTCACCGATGCGCTCCAGGTCGATCACCGACTTGGAGATGCTGATGATCAAACGCAGGTCGGACGCCGCCGGCTGACGACGGGCCAGGATGCGCAGGCATTCTTCGTCGATGTTGCGTTCCATCTGGTTGATCTGGTCATCGATCTCGCGCACTTGCTGGGCCAGGCCCGAGTCGGCCTCGATCAGCGCGGTGACGGCGTCGTTGACTTGCTTCTCCACCAGCCCGCCCATGGCCAGGAGGTGGCTGCGCACCTCCTCAAGCTCGGCGTTGAACTGCGCGGAGATGTGATGGGTAAGGCCTTCTTTGCTAATCATGTTGGCGTCCTTGGAACGTCCAGTAAGGTGCGGTCGACCGCAGCATCAGTTCAGTGAGCAACCAGCCACCTGCTAGCCGTAGCGACCGGTGATGTAGTCTTCGGTCTGCTTCTTCGCCGGGTTGGTGAACAGGGTATCGGTGTCGCCAAATTCCACCAGCTTGCCCATGTACATGAACGCGGTGTAGTCGGAAACCCGCGCCGCCTGTTGCATGTTGTGGGTCACGATGACGATGGTGAACTTGGATTTGAGTTCGTAGATCAGCTCTTCGACTTTCAACGTGGAGATGGGGTCGAGTGCCGAGCACGGTTCGTCGAGCAGCAGCACTTCCGGCTCCACGGCGATGGTGCGGGCGATCACCAGACGTTGCTGCTGGCCGCCGGACAAACCGAGGGCCGACTCGTGCAGGCGGTCCTTGACCTCGTCCCACAGCGCCGCGCCTTTCAGTGCCCACTCAACGGCTTCGTCGAGGATGCGCTTTTTGTTGATGCCCTGGATGCGCAGGCCGTAGACCACGTTTTCGTAGATGGTCTTGGGAAACGGGTTGGGCTTCTGGAACACCATGCCCACCCGGCGCCGCAGCTCGGCCACGTCTTCGCCCTTGCGGTAGATGTTGGTGCCGTACAGGTTGATCGCGCCCTCGACGCGGCAGCCGTCCACCAGATCGTTCATCCGGTTGAAGGTGCGCAGCAGGGTCGACTTGCCGCAACCGGACGGGCCGATGAAGGCGGTCACGCGCTGCTTCGGAATGTTCATGCTGACGTCGTACAGCGCCTGCTTGTCGCCGTAGTACAGGCTCAGGCCCGGTACTTCGATGGCCACGGTTTCCTGGGCCAGGCTCAGGCTCTGCTTGTCGCGACCCAGGGCTGACATGTTGATGCCGTGGGAATGGGTTTCATGTTGCATGGGATGCTCCCTGTGCTACCAATTCGTTTTGTGGGAGCGGGCTTGCTCGCGAAGGCGTCAGGTCAGTTGACCCATGTATGACTGATACACCGCATTCGCGAGCAAGCCCGCTCCCACATTTAGTCCGCGTTCACTTCAATTAACTGTCCAGCGCTTTGTATTTTTCGCGCAGGTGGTTACGAATCCACACCGCCGACAAGTTGAGCGTGGCGATCACCAGCACCAGCAGCAAGGCGGTGGCGTACACCAGCGGCCGCGCGGCTTCGACGTTGGGGCTCTGGAAGCCGACGTCATAGATATGGAAGCCCAGGTGCATGATCTTCTGGTCCAGATGCAGGTACGGGTAGTTGCCGTCCACCGGCAGCGACGGCGCCAGTTTCACCACACCCACCAGCATCAGCGGCGCCACTTCACCCGCGGCGCGGGCCACGGCGAGGATCATGCCGGTCATCATCGCCGGGCTGGCCATCGGCAGCACGATCTTCCACAGCGTTTCCGCCTTGGTCGCGCCCAGTGCCAAAGAACCTTCACGTACGGTGCGAGGAATCCGCGCCAGGCCTTCTTCAGTGGCCACGATCACCACCGGCACTGCCAGCAGCGCCAGGGTCAGGGATGCCCAGAGCAGGCCAGGCGTACCGAAGGTCGGTGCCGGCAAGGCCTCGGCGAAGAACAGCCGGTCAACCGAGCCGCCCAGTACGTACACAAAGAAGCCAAGGCCGAACACGCCGTAAACGATGGCGGGTACACCGGCCAGGTTGTTCACCGCGATGCGGATGATCCGCGTCAGGGTGTTCTGCTTGGCGTATTCACGCAGGTACACCGCCGCCAGCACGCCGAACGGGGTCACGATCATCGCCATGATCAGGGTCATCATCACGGTGCCGAAGATCGCCGGGAAAATCCCGCCTTCGGTGTTGGCTTCCCGTGGATCGTCGCTGAGGAATTCCCAGACCTTGCTGAAGTAGAAACCAACCTTGGTCATGTAGCCCATGGCGTTCGGCTGGTAAGCGTGCACCACCTTGCCAATGCCGATTTCGATTTCTTTGCCGTTGGCATCGCGGGCGGTCAGGCTGTCGCGGTTGAACTGGGTGTGCAGGTCGGCCAGGCGGGCTTCGATGTCCTTGTAGCGGTTGTTCAGTTCGGCGCGGCCGCTGTCCATGTCGGCCTGGGCGGTGGCGTCCAGCTTGCCTTCCAGCTCCAGTTTGCGACCGTGCAGGCGGATGCGTTCGAGGCCGGCGTTGATGGCGCCGATGTCGGACTTCTCGAGGGTCTTGAGCTGGGCCGCGAGCTTGTTGACGCGGTCCACGCGGGCTTGCAGTTCCGGCCAGGCCGCCTCGCCTTCGGCGATCACCTTGCCGTCCTGCTTGACGTTGACCAGGGTGCCGTAGAAGTTGCCCCACTCACGACGCTCGATGGCCATCAACTCGACCGGCTTGGTCTGGTTGGTCAGCCACTCGCCGACGATCCAGGTGAAGTCATTGCCGTTCAAGTCACGGTTGCCGACCTTGATCAGCTCGCGGGTCATGAACTCCGGGCCTTGGTCCGGCACCGGCAGGCCAGCGCTTTTCAGGCGCTCGCGGGGCACTTCTTCTTTCTGCACCACTTCGCCGACGACGATGTGATTTTCCTGGCCCGGCACGTTGTAGTTGGCCTGGATCAGGTCGGCCGGCCAGAAGTGGCCCAGGCCACGCACGGCAATCACGGCCAGCAGACCAATGGTCATGATGACCGCGATGGACACCGCGCCACCGCTGATCCAGACGCCTGGGGCGCCGCTCTTGAACCATCCATTCAGGGAGTTCTGTTTCACAGACTTCTACCTTTCTTAAAGCGACGAGTATTTCTTGCGCAGACGCTGACGAATCAGCTCGGCGAGGGTGTTCATGATGAAGGTGAACAGCAGCAGCACCAGCGCCGAGAGGAACAGCACGCGGTAGTGGCTGCCGCCGACTTCCGATTCGGGCATTTCCACCGCGACGTTGGCTGCCAGGGTTCGCAGGCCTTCAAACAGGTTCATCTCCATCACCGGCGTGTTGCCGGTGGCCATCAGCACGATCATGGTTTCACCGACCGCGCGGCCCATGCCGATCATCAGCGCCGAGAAGATGCCTGGGCTGGCGGTCAGGATCACGACGCGGGTCATGGTCTGCCATGGCGTGGCGCCCAGGGCCAGGGAGCCCAGGGTCAGGCCGCGCGGCACGCTGAACACGGCGTCTTCGGCGATGGAGTAGATGTTCGGGATCACCGCGAAACCCATGGCCAGGCCGACTACCAGGGCGTTGCGCTGGTCGTAGGTGATGCCCAGGTCGTGGGAGATCCACATGCGCATGTCGCCGCCGAAGAACCAGGTTTCCAGGTACGGGCTCATGTACAACGAGAGCCAGCCCACAAACAGGATCACCGGGATCAGGATCGCGCTTTCCCAGCCATCCGGGACCCGCAGGCGGATCGACTCAGGCAGGCGGCTGAAGACGAAGCCGGCCACCAGGATGCCGATCGGCAGCAGCATCAGCAGGCTGAAAATCCCCGGCAAATGCCCTTCGACATACGGCGCCAGGAACAGGCCGGCGAAGAAGCCGAGGATCACCGTCGGCATCGCTTCCATCAATTCGATCACCGGCTTGACCTTGCGGCGCAGGCTCGGGGCCATGAAGTAAGCGGTGTAGATCGCAGCGGCAACGGCCAGTGGTGCGGCCAGCAGCATGGCGTAGAACGCGGCCTTCAGGGTACCGAAGGTCAGGGGCGCCAGGCTCATCTTGGGTTCGAAATCGGTGTTGGCGGCGGTCGATTGCCAGACGTATTTAGGTTCGTCGTAGTTTTCGTACCAGACCTTGCTCCACAGCGCGCTCCAGGAAACTTCCGGGTGCGGGTTGTCCAGCAGCAGCGGTTGCAGCTTGCCGCCGGCCTCGACGATCACCCGGTTGGCCCGTGGCGACATGCCGAAGATACCGTTACCGTCGACCACCTGGTCCACCAGCAACGTACGGTGGGCAGTGCTGTGGAACACACCGAACTTGCCGGAAGCGTCGAGGGCGGTGAAGCCTTTGCGACGTTCTTCAGCAGTGATTTCAACGATAGGCGCGGTGCCCATCTGGAAGGTACGGATCTGCTTCAGGCGTTGTTCGCCGTCCGGGTCGCGGGCCATGAACCACTGCGCCAGGCCACCGCTGGAGTTACCGATGATCAGCGAGATACCGCCCACCAGCTGGGTGCTGGCCGTGACTTGCGCCACGCCGTCTTCCAATAATTTGTAGCGACCGTTGAGGCTCTTGTCCCGCAGGCTGAAAACGTCGGCCTGGGCGCGACCGTTGATCACGTACAGCCACTGCTGGCGCGGATCAACGAAGATGGCTTTGACCGGCTCGGTCATTTGCGGCAGCTCGATGCGTTTCTGCTCGGTGGTGACTTCCTCGGTCATCATGTTTTCTTCACGGCTGATGGACAGCACGTTCAGATGGGCACCACTGGAACCAGCCACCACCAGCGTCGAGTCGGTCGCATTCAAGGCGACATGCTCAAGGGAGCGGCCCTGTTCGTCGAGGACGATCGGTGTTTCGCCGTAAGGGTATTCAACGGCGGGCGAGATGGTCTTCTTGCCGTCCGGGTACGACACTTTATAGGTGTGGCGGAACACCAGGGACTGGCCGTTGGACAGGCCGAGGATCACCAGCGGGCTGCCGGGCTGGTCTTCACCAATGGAGGCGACTGTCACGCCCGCCGGCAACGGCAGGTCAACGCGCTTGAGTTCGGCACCCGTGTCAACGTTGAAGAACAGCGCCTGGCCCTTGTCGGAAACCCGCATGGCGACCTGGTTCTGTTCTTCCATGGAGATCATCAGCGGCTTGCCGGCGTCCTGCAGCCAGGCAGGCGCGAGGGCCTCTTCCTTGGTCAGGTTGGCGCCGTGGAACAGCGGCGCGACCACGTAGGCGAGGAAGAAGAAGATCAAGGTGATCGCGCCCAGGACGGCAAGGCCGCCCACCAGCACGTACCAACGGGTCAGGCGATCCTTGAGCGCGCGGATGCGGCGCTTGCGTTGCAGCTCAGGCGTATTGAAATCAATGCGCTTGGGGGGAGAAGTCGTCGTCATGGTGGAATTGGCCAGATCATTCATGCGCACACCCTAGCGATCCTGTATGACAGAAAGATGACAATGCAGTGACGCAAGAAATCCGCCGCGTAGCAGGGCTGGCAGCGGATTAAAAAATGGGAGGCGAGGTCCATGTCTTACAGACCCCGCCCAGGCCTTGAACCGTGGGTAAACCGCGGTTCCAGGCAGGTTTACCGGCGGCTTATTTGCCACCTTCTTTCAGGCCCAGGTCAGCCAGTGCCTTGGCGGCAACTTTGGCTGGCAGCGGGATGTAGCCGTCTTTCACTACCACTTCCTGGCCCTGTTTGGACAGAACCAGCTTCACGAACTCGGCTTCCAGCGGGGCCAGAGGCTTGTTCGGGGCTTTGTTGACGTAGACGTAGAGGAAGCGCGACAGCGGGTATTTGCCGTTCAGGGCGTTTTCTTCGCTGTCTTCGATGAAGTCAGTGCTGCCTTTCTTGGCCAGGGCCACGGTTTTCACGCTGGCGGTTTTGTAACCGATGCCCGAGTAACCGATGCCGTTCAGCGAGGAGCTGATGGACTGCACAACCGACGCCGAACCAGGTTGTTCGTTCACGTTAGGCTTGTAGTCGCCTTTGCACAGGGCTTCTTCCTTGAAGTAGCCGTAGGTGCCGGATACCGAGTTGCGACCGAACAGTTGCACTGGCTTGTTGGCCAGGTCGCCGGTCACGCCCAGGTCGCCCCAGGTCTTGACGTCAGCCTTGGCGCCGCACAGACGAGTCGAGGAGAAGATCGCGTCGACTTGTTCCATGGTCAGGTGCTGGATCGGGTTGTCCTTGTGCACGAACACGGCCAGGGCATCCACGGCAACCGGGATCGCGGTTGGCTTGTAGCCGTACTTCTGCTCGAAGGCAGCCAGTTCGGTGTCCTTCATCTTGCGGCTCATCGGGCCCAGGTTGGAGGTGCCTTCAGTCAGTGCAGGAGGTGCAGTGGCGGAGCCGGCGGCCTGAATCTGGATGTTGACGTTCGGGTATTCCTTTTTGTAACCCTCAGCCCACAGGGTCATCAGGTTTGCCAGGGTATCGGAACCAACGCTGGACAGGTTGCCCGACACACCAGTGGTCTTCACGTAAGCCGGAATCGCCGGGTCAACACCAGCGGCTACCGCGTTAGCGGTCGCAACGCCAGCAGCGACAAAAGTCATTGCCGCCATCAAACGTTTCAGTTTCATGCCTTGCTCCTAGCAGATAGGGATAGTTGGATCGGGGCCAAGTATCGGTAGGCCGTGTGAACACTCTATGTCTGGAATATGACAATTAGATGAAAGGCCAGCATTTATGAAAAAGCTGACAGGAAGGAGAAACGTCAATAAATCCGGGGCTTGCGAGGAGGTTGGAGCGATTTCGTGGAAACAATCTGTAATCGTTGTAAGGCAAAATCTGTGGCGAGGGAGCTTGCTCCCGTTGGGTCGCGTAGCGGTCCCCAGAATGGAACGGCTGCGCAGTTCAACGGGAGCAAGCTCCCTCGCCACAAGGTTGTCCGGCAGTTTTCAAAAACGTGTCAGCGCCCGCGCTTCCACAGGTACCCACCCACCGCCATCCCCATCACGCACAGGGCCGCCACGTAGTAAGCAGGGCCCATCGGGCTTTCCTTCATCAGCAGCGACACCGCTAACGGCGTCAGGCCACCGAATACGGCGTAGGCGACGTTGTAGGAGAACGACAAACCGCTGAAACGCACCACCGGCGGGAACGCTTTCACCATGACATAGGGCACCACGCCGATGGTGCCTACAAACAGGCCGGTCAAGGCGTACAGCGGGAACAGCCAGTCCGGGTGAGCCATCAGGCTGTGATAGAGCGTCCAGGACGTTGCCAGCAACAAGGCACAACCGATGATCAGCACGCGCCCGGCACCAAAACGGTCGGCCAGGGCGCCGGAAGCGATACACCCCAGGCTCAGGGTGACGATGGCCAGGCTATTGGCCTGCAGCGCCACCGTTGGGCTGAAGTGGTAGATCGTTTGCAGCACGGTCGGCGTCATCAGGATAACCACGACCACACCGGCCGACAGCAGCCAGGTCAACAGCATCGACAGTACGATGGCGCCACGATGGTCACGCAACACCGCGCGCAACGGCAGCTCGGCCGCCAGGGTCTTGCGCTGCTGCATCTCGGCGAAGATCGGGGTTTCGTGCAGCCAGCGACGCAGGTACACCGACAACAGGCCGAACACACCCCCCAGCAGGAACGGAATGCGCCAGGCGTAATCCGACACCTGTTCCGGGCTGTAGAGCGTGTTGATGGCGGTGGCCACCAGCGAACCCAACAGAATGCCGGCCGTCAGGCCGCTGGTCAGGGTGCCGCAGGCATAACCGATGTGACGGGGCGGCACGTGCTCGGACACGAACACCCACGCGCCCGGCACTTCACCGCCAATCGCCGCGCCCTGGATCACGCGCATCAGCAGCAACAGGATCGGCGCCCACAGGCCGATCTGCGCGTAGGTCGGCAGCAGGCCCATGATCAGGGTCGGCACGGCCATCATGAAGATGCTCAGGGTGAACATCTTCTTGCGCCCCAGCAGGTCGCCGAAGTGCGCCATGATGATCCCGCCCAACGGCCGCGCCAGGTAGCCGGCGGCGAAGATGCCGAAGGTCTGCATCATGCGCAGCCATTCGGGCATGTCCGCCGGGAAGAACAGCTTCCCGACTACCGTCGCAAAAAATACGAAGATGATGAAGTCGTAGAACTCCAGCGCCCCGCCCAAGGCAGACAGCGACAGGGTTTTGTAGTCGTTGCGGGTCAGCGGGCGCGAAGGTTGCGCACTGCTTGCGGGCACGGAGGACATGGCAAGGCTTCTCTTATAGTAGTCAGGACGGCAAGCCCGGGACTTGCGGCAGGCTTGGCAAGATAGCAAATCGCTTGAAAAAGCACAGCGTTGAGCCGTTAACAGTTCAGATCCGCGAAATATTTCCGTAGCAGACGTGCAATTAATATGGGCAGGAGCACAGTTGCCGGAAAAAGCCGCGATACAGCGTCTATTTACCGACCAAATGAGCGTCGGGAGGTCGTCGTGGCGCCGACGGCTCGATATACTCGGCCCTTGCAAGCGCCAGACCCGCATCCTTGAGGGGCTGCTGTGCCAAAACGCCGTTGGTTATACACCAGCCGATTTGGCAGAGTTTCCCTTTAGTACGCCTTACGAGAAACGCATCGAGCGGTGTATGTTGGTGCTGAAACGTTTTTCCAGAAGACGGCTATCCACTTGAAATACCCATGAAGCGTCACGGGTCAGAGGCACCGGCATGATCGAACTCGAACAAGAAGATCCTATCCCGCAAGGCGATCTCGCCCTGCAAATCACCGCACTCCCGCGTGAGACCAACGGTTTCGGCGACATCTTCGGCGGCTGGCTGGTCGCGCAGATGGACCTGGCCGGCACCGCCATGGCGAGCAAGGTTGCCGGTGGCCGCGTAGCCACCGTGGCGATTGATCGCATGGCATTCCTGGTGCCCGTGGCCGTCGGCGCGCAGTTGTCCTTCTACACCCAAGCCCTGGAAATCGGCCGCAGCTCGATCCAGATGATGGTCGAAGTGTGGAGCGACGACCCGCTGTCCAGCGAATGGCGCAAGGTGACCGAGGCGGTGTTTGTGTTCGTTGCCATCGATGGCAGCGGCCGCACCCGCTCGGTTCCGTCGCGGGCGCGTTAAACATCGCGACGTTTTGACGGTCCATTGCCCCATTGTCTGCCATTGAGAGCGCGCGCCTATGTCTACGCCCAACATTGAAACCGTAAAACTGGATGAGCTGAACGCTTGGCGCATCCGCCACAACGGCGCCGAATTGGTGGTGGCCCAGCAAGGCGCGCACATCGTGAGTTACCAGCGCACCGGCGAGAAGCCGCTGATCTGGCCCAACGATCAGGTGGTGTTCAAGAAAGGCAAAGGCATTCGTACCGGCGTGCCGGTGTGCTGGCCGTGGTTTGGTGTGTTCGACCGCAACCCGCAGAGCGTCAAGGCCATGTACCAGGGCGCCGAGCCGGCCGGTGCCCATGGTTTCGTGCGGACCGCTGACTGGACGTTGGCTGGCGTTGAGGCTGAAGGCACAGCGCTGAGGGTTGAGCTGGAACTGCCAGTGCCTGAAGGTGGCTTCCCGGGTTGGCCGCATCAGGTTGACCTGAAGATGAGCATCCTGCTGGATGATCAACTGCACATCCGCCTGACCAGCCACAACCACGGCGCCGAGACCGTCAGCCTCAGCCAGGCGCTGCACAGCTATTTTGCGGTCAGCGATGTACGCAACGTGCAGGTCGACGGCCTGGACGGGCGGGACTATATCGATACGGCCGACGGCTGGACCCCAAAGCAGCAATCCGGGCTGCTGCACTTCACCGCCGAGACCGACCGCATCTACCTCGACACCCCGGCTCAGCTGAACATCGTCGATAAAGACTGGCAGCGCCGCGTTCAACTCACCAGCACAGGCTCGCGCTCGACGGTGATCTGGAACCCGTGGACTGAACGTGCCAAGGCCTTCAGCGACATGGCCGACGACGGCTGGCAGGGCATGTTGTGCATCGAGACCGCGAATGTGCTGGACGATGTGGTGACGCTGGCGCCAGGTGAAAGCCATACCCTGGGCGTGAGCATCAGCGGTATCGCCCTGTAACCCCAATCAAAAATGTGGGAGCGGGCTTGCTCGCGAATGCGGTGTTCCAGTTAGTGCATGTGCTGACTGACACACCGCATTCGCGAGCAAGCCCGCTCCCACATTAGGTTCTGCATCAGATCAGAGATCCGATTCCTTGACCGCCCGCACCTTCCCCGCATCCAACGCATACGCCGCATCGGCCAGGTCATTGTTGACCTTCTCCACCTTCAGCGTGCCCGTCACCCACAGCGGCGTGTAGATGTCATCCAGCTTCAAGCCCTTGGGATAACGCACCAGCACCAACTGGTTGGGCGGCGGTGGCGGAACGTGGATGCAGGCGCCCGGATAAGGCACCAGGAAGAACAGCGTGCTGCGGCCCTTGGCGTCGGTTTCCAGCGGCACGGGGTAGCCGCCAATGCGAATATTCTTGCCGTTCATGGCAGCCACCGTCTTGGTGGAATACATAACCGCCGGCAAACCCTTGCTCTGCTTCAGGCCACCCTTTGCGGTGAACGTGCCTTGGGCTTCCGGGGAGTTGTGGTCGATTTCCGGCATTTCTTCGAGGGCTTTCTGGTCCGACTTGGGCATCAGTTCCAGCCAGTCGGTTTCCGGCAGTTCGCCAGCGTGGGCCAACCCGGTGCATAGAAGAAGGGATAACAGGAGACGGCGCATGGAGAGGCTCGGCAAGGATTACAGTGCCAGCATTCTAGCCCTCTGCGCCTGCGCAGCGCAGAGGGCCTGGTCGCTAAATTACTTCTTTTTCAGCAGACCGTAGATCACCAGCAGCACCACGGCACCCACCAGCGCACCAATGAAGCCTGCGCCCTGGCCCGCCTGATAGATACCCAGTGCCTGGCCACCATAGGTCGCAACCAGCGAACCGGCGATACCCAGCAGGATGGTCATGATCCAGCCCATGCTGTCGTCGCCTGGCTTCAGGAAACGCGCCAGCAGGCCGACGATCAAACCGATAAAGATGGTCCCAATGATACCCATGGCATTTCCCTCTGATTGAAGTGAATTCAGTCAAAGCCTAGTCAGACTTTGGCTTCCTGCAATCAGAGGGTGGCGGGTACCAATGGTTCCGCCCGGCCTTGGGTTATTGCTCGGCGATCAGCGCTTCGACCTTGAGGATCTGCTCTTGCAGCGTCGCGCGATCCTTGCAGCGCAGGTTGGCGTGGCCGACCTTGCGCCCGGCCTTAAACGCCTTGCCGTAGTGATGCAGATGGCAGTCATCAATCGCGATCACGCGATCAACCGGCGGCACCACGCCGATGAAGTTGAGCATGGCGCTCTCGCCGACTTTTGCCGTGGAGCCCAATGGCAAGCCCGCTACCGCCCGCAGGTGGTTTTCGAACTGGCTGCACTCGGCGCCTTCGGTGGTCCAGTGCCCGGAGTTGTGCACGCGCGGGGCGATTTCGTTGGCCTTGAGGCCACCGTCGACTTCAAAGAACTCGAACGCCATCACGCCGACGTAATCCAGTTGCTTCAGCACACGGCTCGAATAATCTTCGGCCAGGGCTTGCAGCGGGTGATCGGTGCTGGCCACGGACAGCTTGAGGATGCCGCTGTCGTGGGTGTTGTGCACCAGCGGGTAGAAACGCGTTTCGCCATCGCGGGCACGCACGGCAATCAGCGAGACTTCACCGGTGAACGGCACGAAGCCTTCCAGCAGGCAGGCGACGCTGCCCAGTTCGGCGAAGGTACCGACCACGTCGGCGGCGGTGCGCAGGACTTTCTGGCCCTTGCCGTCGTAACCCAGGGTGCGGGTCTTCAACACGGCCGGCAGGCCGATGGAGGCGACCGCGGCGTCCAGGTCAGCCTGGGACTGGATGTCGGCGAAAGCCGGTGTCGGGATGCCCAGGTCCTTGAACATGCTCTTCTCGAACCAGCGGTCACGAGCGATGCGCAAGGCTTCGGCGCTCGGGTATACCGGCACGAACTGCGACAGGAAGGCCACGGTTTCAGCCGGGACGCTTTCAAACTCGAAGGTCACCAGATCGACTTCATCGGCCAGTTGGCGCAGGTGATCCGGGTCGCTGTAGTCCGCACGCAGGTGTTCACCCAGGGCAGCTGCACAGGCATCTGGTGCCGGATCCAGGAAAGCGAAGTTCATCCCCAGCGGCGTACCCGCCAGGGCCAGCATGCGGCCCAGTTGGCCGCCACCGATTACACCGATTTTCATCAATCAACCACCTCAGGCAATGCGTGGGTCTGGATTGTCCAGGACGCTGTCTGTCTGCTCAGCACGGAATTTTTTCAGCGCCGCGTGGAACTGCGGGTGCTTGGCGCCGAGGATGCTGGCGGACAACAAGGCAGCGTTGATCGCGCCGGCCTTGCCGATCGCCAGGGTAGCCACCGGAATACCGGCGGGCATCTGCACGATGGACAACAGCGAATCCACGCCCGAGAGCATCGACGACTGCACCGGTACGCCCAGCACTGGCAGGTGAGTCTTGGCCGCACACATGCCTGGCAGGTGAGCTGCGCCGCCGGCACCGGCGATGATTACCTCGATGCCACGGGATTCTGCTTCATCGGCATACTGGAACAGCAAATCCGGAGTGCGGTGGGCGGAAACCACCTTCACTTCGTAGGGAATGCCGAGTTTTTCCAGCATATCGGCGGTGTGGCTAAGGGTGGACCAATCGGACTTGGAGCCCATGATCACGCCAACCAATGCACTCATCGTCGTGCCTCTTCTCTCTGGGCGCCCGCAGGCGCGTCAAAAAACAACAAGCCACGCGGGAAATCCAGCGTGGCTTGTTGTACGAATTAAGGCCGGTTGGACCGGCCGAAGGCCGCGCAGTATACCGTAATAACGCAGATAAACAGCCCCTGGAATGACCATCTGTCTTACACCGCAAACAGGCGGTTTTATTGACTTCCAGGTCAGCGAACACACCAGAAAACTAATGTGGGAGCGGGCTTGCTCGCGAATGCGGTGGATCAGCCACAGATGGGTTGACTGACACTACGCTTTCGCGAGCAAGCCCGCTCCCACATTTGATCTGTGTGGGCTCAGGTATTCTGCGCCGCGCCGCCTTCCAGCTTGCGCCACAACAACCGCACGTTCGCCTTGCGCACCAACGCACAGCGATACAACCGGATCTCCAGCGGCACATGCCATTGCGGGCCGCCGCACACCACCAGCTCACCCCGGGCCAGCTCGGCGCGCACGCTCAACTGCGGCACCCAGGCAATGCCCAAGCCCTCAAGGGCCATGCTTTTCAGGCTGTCGGCCATGGCCGTTTCGTAAATCGTGGTAAAGCGCAGCGCCCGCTGGCGCAGCAGCAGGTTTACCGAGCGCCCCAGGAAAGCTCCGGCGCTGTAGGCCAGCAGCGGCACGCTGCCCTCGCCTTCCAGGTCGAACAGCGGCTTGCCGTCGGCATCGGCGGCGCACACCGGCAGCATCTCGGTGTTGCCCAGGTGCAGCGACGGGAAGATCTCCGGGTCCATCTGCATCGCCGCATCCGGGTCGTAGAACGCCAGCATCAAATCGCAACCGCCTTCACGCAGCGCATGCACGGCGTCGCCCACGTTGGTGGCGACCAACCGCGTGGCGATGTTCAGCCCTTCGTTGCGCAACTGCGCGATCCAGCGCGGGAAGAAACCCAGGGCCAGGGAGTGCGCCGCCGCCACTTGCATGACTTCACCCTGCCCGCCTTCCAGGTGATGCAGGTGGCGCAGCACCTCGCCGAGCTGCTCGACCACGGTCCGCGCGGTGACCAGGAACAACTGCCCCGCCGCCGTCAGTTCGACCGGCGTGCGCGAGCGATTGACCAGGGTCAGCCCCAGCGCCGCCTCCAGGCTGCGGATGCGCCGACTGAACGCCGGCTGGGTGACGAAGCGCCGCTCAGCCGCCTGGGAGAAGCTGCGGGTGGCAGCCAGGGCGCTAAAGTCTTCCAGCCATTTGCTTTCAAGGTTCATCACATCCTCCCGGGGCACGCACCATTTTGGCACACACGTCCGTCATGGTAACGGGGTCACACCGACATTATGCCGTTTATGCATAGGCCAGTGTTTAACAGCATTGGCCCAAAATCTCCTGCAAGCCTAGCATTCACAGCGTTCCGGCCTAGCCCGGGTCCATATCGAGATGATTTCCGTCATGTCCTCCGCTGCATCTTTCCGCACAGAAAAAGACCTGCTTGGCGTACTCGAAGTACCCGCTCAAGCGTATTACGGCATCCAGACCCTGCGAGCGGTGAACAACTTCCGTCTCTCGGGCGTTCCGATTTCGCATTACCCGAAATTGGTGGTCGGCCTGGCAATGGTCAAGCAGGCAGCTGCTGACGCCAACCGCGAGCTGGGCCAACTCAGCGAAGCCAAGCACGCTGCCATCAGCGAAGCCTGTGCCCGTCTGATCCGCGGCGATTTCCACGAAGAGTTCGTGGTGGACATGATTCAAGGCGGCGCTGGCACTTCAACCAACATGAATGCCAACGAAGTCATCGCCAACATCGCGCTGGAGGCCATGGGCCACAGCAAGGGCGAATACCAATACCTGCACCCCAACAACGACGTGAACATGGCGCAGTCGACCAACGACGCGTACCCGACCGCGATCCGCCTGGGTCTGCTGCTGGGCCACGACGCGCTGTTGGCCAGCCTCGACAGCCTGATCCAGGCGTTCGCTGCCAAGGGTGAAGAATTCAGCCACGTCCTGAAAATGGGCCGTACCCAGCTGCAAGACGCCGTGCCGATGACCCTCGGCCAGGAATTCCGTGCCTTCGCCACCACCCTCGGTGAAGACCTGGCCCGCCTGAAGACCCTGGCGCCTGAGCTGCTGACCGAAGTGAACCTGGGCGGCACCGCCATCGGTACCGGCATCAACGCCGACCCGCGTTACCAGGCCCTGGCCGTCCAGCGCCTGGCGACCATCAGCGGCCAGCCGCTGGTACCGGCTGCCGACCTGATCGAAGCCACCTCCGACATGGGCGCTTTCGTGCTGTTCTCCGGCATGCTCAAGCGTACCGCGGTGAAGCTGTCGAAGATCTGCAACGACCTGCGCCTGCTGTCCAGCGGCCCACGCACCGGCATCAACGAAATCAACCTGCCGGCGCGTCAGCCAGGCAGCTCGATCATGCCCGGCAAGGTCAACCCGGTGATCCCGGAAGCCGTGAACCAGGTGGCGTTCCAAATCATCGGTAACGATTTGGCGCTGACCATCGCGGCCGAAGGCGGCCAGCTGCAACTGAACGTGATGGAGCCGCTGATCGCCTACAAGATCTTCGACTCGATCCGCCTGCTGCAACGCGCCATGGACATGCTGCGCGAGCACTGCATCGTCGGCATCACTGCCAACGAAGCCCGCTGCCGCGAGCTGGTGGAACACTCCATCGGCCTGGTCACCGCGCTGAACCCGTACATCGGCTATGAAAACGCCACCCGCATCGCCCGTATCGCCCTTGAAAGCGGCCGCGGCGTGCTGGAACTGGTGCGCGAAGAAGGCTTGCTCGACGACGCCATGCTCGACGACATCCTGCGCCCCGAAAACATGATTGCCCCACGCTTGGTGCCTCTGAAGGCCTAAGCGTTTGTTGCACCGCTCACCAGGTTGAGGGACTAGACACCTCTCACCTTTTGAGGGCCTGAAGGCTCGTTCTTCAGGCCCTTTTTTTTGCCTCAAGGTTGTGAAATGACGCCAATAAAAACTCCAAGATCGCCCAACAAACCCGCCTTGCCCGTAACGCCTTGGCTGAAACCTTTAATCGCCTCGTGCAGACGGATCACCCACTCCTAGGTATAGTGCCGCCCCTCTTCGCGTCAGCGGTCGTCGGTAACGAGACCCTGGGAAGCGCGAAACCGCATGAATAACAACACCCGCAAAAGGATTGGGGTCGAAGCGTCGTGCACTGCCTGGTGCCGAGCGATGCGTCGGACCGTCCTGCGTTTGCCATTAGAAAAATCAGCGAGGAACACTCCATGCTAGAAGTCATCAACGACTTCCTCTCAGGGAAAGTATTGATCGTGCTCATTGTCGGGCTCGGTGGTTACTTCACGATCCGCTCGCGTTTCGTTCAGTTGCGTCACTTTTTCCACATGTTTTCGGTGTTTCGCGACAGCCTGAAAAGCAGCGCCGGCCAGCTCAGTTCGTTCCAGGCGCTGATGCTCAGCCTCGCCGGGCGCGTGGGTGCCGGCAACATCGCAGGCGTCGGCATTGCCGTGACCCTGGGTGGCCCGGGCGCCGTATTCTGGATGTGGGTCACCGCACTGGTGGGCATGTCTTCGAGCTTTATCGAGTGCTCCCTCGGCCAACTGTACAAACGCACCGACGCTGAAGGCACCTACCGTGGTGGCCCGGCGTATTACATCCAGCACGGCCTGCACAAACGCTGGCTGGGCATGGTGATGGCGTTCCTGCTGCTGGTGACTTTCGGCTTCGCCTTCAATGGCCTGCAAGCCCACGCCGTCACCCACTCGCTGAACAACGCGTTTGGCCTCGACACCACCTACACCGGCCTGGCCCTGGCGGTGTTGCTGGGCCTGGTGTTCATCGGCGGGATCAAGCGTATCGCCTCGATCGCCGACCTGCTGGTACCGGTCAAGACCCTGGTCTACATCGCGGTGACCCTGTACGTGATCGTGCTGCAATTCGACCACGTGCCGGCCATGCTCGCGACCATCGTCAAGAGCGCTTTCGGCCTCGACCAGGCCTTCGGTGGCCTGGTGGGCAGCGCGATCATCATGGGTGTGAAACGCGGCGTGTTCGCCAACGAAGCCGGCCTGGGCAGTGCGCCTAACGTGGCGGCAGTCGCCTCGGTTGAACACCCGATCGCCCAAGGCGTGGTTCAGGCGTTCAGCGTGTTCCTCGACACCTTCGTCATCTGCACCTGCACCGCGCTGCTGATCCTGCTCTCGGGCTTCTACACCCCGGGCTTTGAAGGCGACGGCATTGCCCTGACCCAGAACTCCCTGGCGGCGGTGGTGGGTGACTGGGGCCGGATGTTCATCTCGGTGGCCCTGGCGTTGTTCGTGTTCACCTCGATCATGTACAACTACTACCTCGGCGAGAGCAACCTGCGCTTCATCGTGGGCGACAACCGCAAGGTGCTGATGGGCTACCGTGCGCTGGTGCTGGTGCTGATTTTCTGGGGTTCCATCGAGAACCTGAGCACCGTGTTTGCCTTCGCCGACATCACCATGACCATGCTGGCGTTCGTCAACCTGTTCGCCCTGGCGTTCCTGTTCAAGATCGCCATGCGCATCCTGAATGACTACGACGGCCAGCGTGCTGCGGGCATCAAGACCCCGGTGTTTGATTCCAGCAAGTTCCCGGACCTGGACCTGGACCGCAAGGCCTGGCCGGCGAATCCGGTGAAGCCTGAGCCAGCCGCTCAAGCGACCGCAGAACTGAACGCTCAAGCGCAACGCTAAACCTAGATAGATGACACGCCGCCCGGCCTTGGGCATGCTCTGGGCCCGGCGGCGTTTTTCGTTCAGGAGATTCTTCAATGCAACCAGCCAACAACGTCATGGTGCTCTACACCGGCGGCACCATCGGCATGCAGGCCAGCGCCAACGGCCTGGCCCCCGCTTCGGGGTTTGAAGCGCGCATGAGCGAAGCCCTCGCCCAACTGAATATGCCAGCCTGGCGCTTTCGGGAAATGTCCCCGCTGATCGACAGTGCGAACATGACCCCCGCCTATTGGCAGCGCCTGCGCGCCGCCGTGATTGAGGCGGTGGACGAGGGTTGCGACGCCGTACTGGTGCTGCACGGCACCGACACCCTGGCCTACAGCGCCGCGGCCATGAGTTTCCAACTGCTGGGCCTGCCCGCGCCGGTGCTGTTTACCGGCTCGATGCTGCCGGCCGGTGTGCCCGACAGCGATGCCTGGGAAAACGTCAGCGGCGCGCTGGCAGCCCTGGGCGCTGGCCTGGCGCCGGGCGTGCAACTGTACTTCCACGGCGCACTGATGGCCCCGACCCGTTGCGCGAAGATCCGCAGTTTTGGTCGCCATCCGTTTGCCGCATTGCAGCGTAACGGCGGCGTCGCCCAAGCCGAGTTGGTTCCGGCGGCGCTGCATTACCGCCAGGCCAAGGCGCTGGCCAATGTGGGTGTGCTGCCACTGGTGCCGGGCATCGCCGCCGCGCAATTGGACGCGTTGATCGACAGCGGCATCCAGGCGCTGGTGCTGGAATGCTTCGGCAGCGGCACCGGGCCGAGCGACAACCCACAGTTCCTCGCCAGCCTGCAGCGCGCGCAGGATAACGGCGTGGTCGTGGTGGCAATCACCCAATGCCATGAAGGCGGTGTGGAGCTGGACGTGTACGAGGCCGGCAGCCGCTTGCGGGGCGTCGGGGTGTTGTCAGGTGGCGGGATGACCCGTGAAGCCGCGTTCGGCAAGCTCAATGCGTTGATCGGCGCCGGGCTGGACACCGCCGAAGTCCGCCGCCTGGTCGAACTCGACCTGTGCGGCGAACTGAGCTGACCGGCATATAACTTGCTCCTCTTCCAGCCATCCCCTGGCTGGAAGCACCCATGTTGCACTCCCACCTCACCACCCTCAATGCCGTCTCGTTGGTGCTCAATACCTTCAAGGCCGAAGGCCAACCCGCCGAGGCCTTGCTGGCCGGCAGCGGTATTTGCGCGGCGGACTTGAGCCGCGCCGACACCCGCATCACCACCAACCAGGAGATGCGCGTGTGCGCCAACGCCGTGGCCCTGCGCCGGGATATCGGCCTGGAGCTGGGCCGGCAAATGCACGTTTCTTCCTATGGCATGCTCGGTTACGCACTGCTCACCAGTGCCACCTTCGGTGACGCTTTGCGCCTGGCGCTGCGGTATCCGGCGCTGCTGGGAACACTTTTCGAGCTGGACCTTGAGGAAGACGGCACGCGCATCTGGTTCAGCGCCGCGGATTACCGGGAAAATCCGGCGCTGGAAATGTTCAACGTCGAACTCTGCCTGGCCTCGTTGAAGGTGATCTGCGACGACCTGCTGGGGCATGCCCTGCCGCTGCTGGGGGCGCGCTTTGAACACGACGCCCCGGATTACCGCGCACGGTACGCCGAAATCTTTGCCTGCCCGCTGCAATTCGGCGCCATCGCCAACGCGTTTGCCTTCGACCGAAGCTGGCTGGACCAGCCCCTGCCATTAGCCGACGCCGTCACCCACCAGGCCATGGCCGAGCGCTGCCGCAAGCAAAACACCGAGTTCACCGGGCGCCAGGCCTGGCTGGGCAAGATTCGCCACCTGCTCGCCAGCCAACTCAGCGCCGCGCCGGGCCTCGACGGCCTGGCCGAGCAGATGAACTGCTCCCCGCGCACGCTACGCCGGCACCTGCATGACTTGGGCTGCAGCTATCAGGAGTTGCTGGACGAGCTACGCTTCGAGCGGGCCAAGCGATTGCTGGGCGAGGATGAGCTGCCCATTTACCGAATTGCCGAGGCGCTGGGCTTCAGCGAAACCGCGAGTTTCCGTCACGCCTTTGTTCGCTGGAGCGGCGTCGCACCCAGCCAGTTCCGCCCCTGAAGCCACTTGCTGGGGCACGGCCGCGCCATTTCGGGGCGAATTGCGGTCACACACTTTGGCCATATTTATCCCCTTTTGGCCGCTCCTGCCATTCTCATTAATCCCACCCGCCGCAAGACTGGACTCACCGATTCAGCCTGCGGAGAACAACAATATGCTGACGATCTACTCGGACGATCACCACCTGCACCATGGCCGGTGCGAGTTGATGGACGGGCAACTGATGCCCTGTTTCGAAATGCCCTCGCGCGCCGACCATGTGTTGCAACGGGTCAAGGACCGCGAACTGGGCCCGGTGCAAGCGCCTGAGGATTTTGGCCTGGCGCCGCTGCAACGTATTCACAGCCCCGCGTACCTGGACTTCTTCAAAGGCGCCTGGCAACGCTGGACGGCATTTGGCCAGGACGGAGACTTGCTGCCCTACACCTGGCCCGCACGCACCTTGCGCCGGGTCATCCCCACCAGCCTGCACGGCCAGCTCGGCTATTACAGTTTCGACGGCGGCGCGCCGATCACCGCCGGCACCTGGCAAGCGGCCTACAGCGCGGCGCAAGTAGCACTCACCGCGCAACAGGCGATCCAGCAAGGCGCCCGCAGTGCCTTCGCCCTGTGCCGTCCGCCCGGGCACCACGCCGCCAGCGACTTGATGGGCGGATATTGCTACCTCAACAACGCGGCGATCGCAGCCCAGGCGTTTCTCGACCAAGGCCACACAAAGGTGGCCATCCTCGACGTGGACTACCACCACGGCAACGGTACCCAGTCGATTTTCTACGAGCGCGACGATGTGCTGTTCACCTCGATCCACGGCCATCCGGAGGCGGAATTTCCGTTCTTCCTGGGCTACGCCGACGAGTTGGGCGAAGGCGCCGGCGAAGGTTTCAACTTCAACTATCCGTTGCCCGCAGGTTCTGGCTGGGACCGCTGGAGCGCCGCGCTGGAGCAGGCCTGCGGGGACATCGAGCGCTACGGCGCCGACATCATCGTGGTCTCGCTGGGCGTCGACACCTTCAAGGACGACCCGATCTCCCAGTTCAAGCTCGACAGCCCCGACTACCTGGCGATGGGCGCGCGAATCGCCCGCCTCGGCAAACCGACGCTGTTTGTGATGGAAGGCGGCTACGCCGTGGAAGAAATCGGCATCAATGCCGTCAACGTTCTCGAAGGTTTTGAGGGATTCGCCCAATGAACATGCTCAAGCATCTCGTCCTCTGCGCCGCCGTGCTGAGCGGGGCCGCGCACGCCGAAGAAAGAACCCTGCGGGTCTACAACTGGTTCGACTACATCACGCCCAAGGCCCTGGAGGATTTCAAGGCGCAGAACCCCAGCGTCAAGCTGGTCTACGACATCTTCGACACCAACGAAGCCCTGGAGGCCAAGCTGCTGACCGGCAACTCCGGCTATGACGTGGTCGTGCCGTCCAACGTGTTCCTGGCCAAGCAGATCGAAGCCTCGGTGTTCCAGCCGCTGGACCGCAGCAAACTGCCCAACTGGAACCACCTTGATCCCAAGTTGATGAAGCTGATCGAGGCCAACGATCCCGGCAATAAATTCGCCGCGCCCTACATGTACGGCACCATCCTGATCGGCTTCAACCCGGACAAGGTCAAGGCCGCGCTGGGGGCCAACGCCCCCGTGGACAGCTGGGACCTGATCTTCAACGTAGAAAACATCAGCAAGCTCAAGCAATGCGGCGTGGCGCTGCTGGATTCGCCGTCGGAAATCCTGCCGCTGGCCTTGCAGCACCTGGGCCTGGATCCCAACAGCAGCAACCCGGCGGACTATGTCAAAGCCGAAGCACTGCTGATGAAGATCCGCCCGTACATCACCTATTTCCATTCGTCCAAGTACATGGCTGACATTGCCAACGGCGACATCTGCGTGGCGGTCGGCTATTCCGGCAGCTTCTCCCAGGCCGCCAACCGCGCCAAGGAAGCCAAGAACGGTGTGACCGTGGACATGCGGCTACCCAAAGAAGGCGCGCCGATCTGGTTCGACATGCTTGCCATCCCCAAAGGCGCCAAGGACCCGGAAGACGCCTACGCCTTTATCAACTACCTGCTGCAACCGGGCGTGATCGCGCCGATCAGCGATTTTGTCGGTTACCCCAACCCCAACAAGGACGCCACCGGGTTGGTGGATCCGGCGATTCGCAACAATCCCAACCTGTACCCGACCGAGGCGGCCATGGCCACGCTGTATACCCTCAAGCCCCTGGGACGTGACGCCGAACGAGCCAGGACCCGCGCCTGGACCAAGATCAAGTCCGGCACCTGATCGGTTGCCGCCGGTTGCGCCTCAGTGCGCAACCGGCGCGCGCCAAACCTGGCCCAAGCGCTTCAACGCCTGGCTGATCTGTGCCTCGGGCACGGCAGCAAACCCCAATACCAATCCGGCACGCTGATCCTGCGGCGTGAGTGACTCCGGCAACCAATAGCTGCTCAAGCCATTGACCTCCACACCCACTGCCGCCGCCTGTTGGATCAGCGCCTGTTCCCGCGCCAGGCTGTCGACCCGCACGGTCAGGTGCAGCCCGGCCGCCACCGACGGCAGGCGGCCAACGCCTTCAATGTCGGCAGGCCATTCGGCCAATAGCGCATTGAGCCGGCTCTGCGCGGCGCGGCGCATGCGGCGTACATGGCGCTGAAAATGCCCGGTCGCCATGAACTCCGCCATCACCGCCTGAGTGCTGACTTCCGAGTGGCGCACGTCCACCGCGCGGCGCCGGGCAAAGGCCTGGACCAGGCCGGCCGGCAACACCAGGTAACCCAGGCGCAGCGCCGGAAAGGCCACCTTGCCGAAAGTCCCGACATACAGCACCCGCCCCGTGCGATCGAGGGCCGCCAGTGGCGCCAGGGGCGCGCCGCTGTAGCGGTACTCACCGTCGTAGTCATCCTCGACGATCCAGCCGCCCGTACGCTCGGCCCAGGCCAGCAGTTCCAGGCGCCGGGCCAGGCTCATCACCACGCCGGTGGGGTATTGATGGGACGGGGTGACGTAGGCCAGGCGGCAACCGCCGAGGCGGTTCAAGGCAGCGCAGTCGATGCCCTCGCTGTCCACCGTCACGCCATGCAATTGGCCGCCCGCCACCGCGAACGCATGGCCTGCTGCCCGATACCCCGGATTCTCGATGGCAACCTCATCGCCGGGCTCCACCAGCAGCTGTGCACAAAGGCTGATTGCCTGCTGCGCGCCACTGGTGATCACTATTTGCTCAGCCGTGCACTGCATGCCGCGAGAACTGCGTAGATAGGCCGCAATCAATCCACGCAGGCGCGCGTCGCCCGCCGGGTCGCCGTAACACAACTGCTGCAAGTCCGGCTTGCGCCAGAAAGCCGCATTCAGCTTGGCCCACACGTCAAACGGGAACAGATCGAAAGCCGGTACGCCCACCCGGAAGGCCCTCGGCGGACCACTGGGCGGAAGCGCCAAATGGTTGTTTTCCACTCGCGCCAGCGCACCGCTGTGGATAACTTGACTGGACGAAAACACAGGTAAATCCGGCCGTTTTGTGGATAAACCTGGGGATAAGCCTGTTGATAACCCTGTGGACACTTTTGTGGATAGTTTTTTTGCGGGCGTCGGCGTCTGCGGCAATTGCGCCACATAGGTGCCATCACCCACGCGGCCCTCAATAAATCCTTCGGCGTACAGTTGGTCGTAGGCGCGAACCACACTGTTGCGCGAGATCGACAGCGCCGCCGCCAGGTCACGGCTGGCGGGGAGCCGGGTGCCACTGACCAACCGGCCATCCAATACTCGCTGGCGCAGCGCCTGATAGAGCTGGCGGGTGAGTCCCTGGCGTCGGTCCAACTCGATACCCGCCGGGTTGAACGAGAGCGGTGGTTCTAACGCAGGCATGGAATTGGACCTATAAAATTGACTGTAGATGGCTCTTACAACGAACCAATAGCCTGCCTAGGATGCAGGCATTCGCCAAGGAAAATCTTCATGTACACACCACGCGCCTTTGCCCTCGATGACTTGCCCGAAATCCAGCAACTGATCCAGCACACGCGCCTGGCGCAACTGGTGACCTTGGGCGAACAAGGCCTGCAAGCCAGCCATTTGCCGCTGCTGCTCAACCCGGATGAAGGGCCCAACGGCACCCTTTACGGGCACATGGCCAAGGCCAATCGCCAATGGCAGGACCTGCAAAATGGCGGCGAGGCCCTGGTGATTTTTGCCGGCGCCGAGGCCTACGTCAGTCCGTCGTTCTACCCGGCCAAGGCCGACCACGGCAAAGTGGTGCCGACCTGGAATTACATCGCGGTACACGCCTACGGCACCGGCGAAGTGTTCACCGACGCCGAGCGCCTGCTCGAACTGGTCAGCGCCCTCACCGACCGCCATGAAGGCAATCGCGCCCAACCCTGGAAAGTCAGCGACGCCCCGGCCGACTACATCGACGGCATGCTCAAGGCCATTGTCGGCTTTGCCCTGCCGATCCAACGCCTGGAAGGCAAACGCAAACTCAGCCAGAACCGCAGCCCGGCGGACATCGCCGGTGTTCGCGACGGCCTGGCTGCCAGCACCGACGTACGCGACCAGACCCTCGCCCGCTTTATTCCCAAGGAGCCATCATGAGCCAGATCGAAATCCGCCAGGTCAGCGCCGCCGACCACGCCGCTTGGTTGCCCCTGTGGCAAGCCTACCTGCGCTTCTACAACACCGAGCTGCCCGACGCCGTCAGCCAGAACACCTGGCAACGCTTGATCGACGCCAATGAGCCGACCCACTCGGCCCTGGCCTGGCAAGACGGCAAGGCCATAGGCATGGTCAATTTCATCTACCACCGTTCCAACTGGAGCATCGAGAACTCCTGCTACCTGCAGGATTTGCTGGTAGATCCGGCCCAGCGCGGCACCGGCGTCGGCCGCAAGCTGATCGAATTCGTCTACGCCACCGCCAAGGCCGACGGTTGCTGCAAGGTCCACTGGCTGACCCACGAGACCAACGCCACCGCCATCCAGCTGTACGAACGCATCGCCGAACGCCCCGGTTTTATCCAGTTTCGCAAAGGTCTTTAAGGAGAAGCACAGCATGACGACATCATTGGCCGACTGGAAAGGTGTCCCGGCGCCCACCGTCACCCTTATCGAAGGGCGCTTCGTGCGCCTGGAAAAACTCGACCCCGCCCGCCACGGCGATGACCTGTTCAACGCCCTGCAAGGCCCCGGCGCGGATCCGAAGCTGTGGGACTATTTGCCTTACGGCCCATTCCCCGAGCGCGCCGCCTTCGACGCCTGGCTGAACAACCACGCGTCCCACAGCGACCCGTACTTCTTCAGTGTGATCGACAAGGCCAGCGACGAGGTGCAAGGCATCCTCAGCCTGATGTCCATCGTGCCCGAGCAAGGCCGCATTGAAATCGGCCACGTGACCTTCGGCGCCCCGATGCAACGTTCACCGAAAAGCACCGAGGCGGTGTACCTGCTGGCCAGGCACTCGTTTGAGTTGGGCAATCGTCGCCTGGAGTGGAAGTGCAACAACGCCAACGCCCGCTCCAAAAACGCCGCCGAGCGTTTGGGTTTCAGTTTTGAAGGGGTGTTTCGCCAGCACACCGTGGTCAAGGGCCGCAACCGGGATACGGCGTGGTACTCGATCCTGGATGGGGAATGGCCGGCGATTGGGGCGGGGTTTGAGCGGTGGCTGTCAGATGCCAACCAGACCGGTTCGGGACAGTTGAAAACGCTGGTGGAGTGCCGTACCTAAGCCACCCTGCCACCCCCTGACAAATGTGGGAGATTCTATGGTTGAGGGGCAACCCTCAACCAACCTTTGGTTGGTATTCGCTTT
>NZ_JACAPN010000023.1:0-54361 GCF_013385665.1 Pseudomonas sp. D4002 | reverse complement strand
GCTGTTCAAAAGTGAGCCGCTGTAAGAGCGGAACCAATCTCAGCCATCACCCAAAAAACGGATATACACGCAAATCACCTTCCCCGAGAAAGCACAAAGGGGACCCGAAGGTCCCCTTTAATTTGTCGTTGCGTGCTCTTTTTTTATTATTGAGGGGCGGTCTATTGTTGTTTTTGGCAACCGTGGCCCTTTACCGCTGTTTTTGGCGACCCCCATCCGGGGTCAAGAGCAAACGTATTTTTTTGAGCGCTGATCTGCTTCTTCGCACGCGATCCAACCAGTGGGTAGCTACCTTGAGGTAGTTTTTTGTTCTTCTCTATCCGGTTGCGGGTTTCGGCAAGCCGTACCCTGCGAAGCACATCTTCTCCAAAAAAATCTGTTAGCTGCGTCTCTGCCGTGTTGTTTTTGTTATGTCAGAGTCGTTACGTCTTATTTTTATTAGGTTTGGTGCTTTTTATTCTTGTTATGCAATAGAGATAGCAGAAGCCGTGCCAACTTTATAAAGTCCTTTAAAATCAATGCCTTGATTTTTTGGCGAGAAATTTCCTTCAGGAAATGCGACAAAATATGTTCCCGTGTTACCCGATGTGTAGCCGCGAGGTAACACATCGTCACAAGCGCACTACTCAACCGGCGCTGCGAGCCTTCGCCACGCGCGAACCGGTGGGGCGGCCGAGTACCGTACAAATCTGCTGACCCGCCAGAATCAGCTTGTCCATGTCGATACCCGTCTCGATGCCCAAGCCATTGAGCAGGTACAACACATCTTCAGTGGCAACGTTACCGCTGGCCCCTTTGGCATAGGGGCACCCGCCGAGGCCCGCAATAGAGCTGTCGAACACCTGGATACCTTCCTCAAGGCTGGCGTAGATATTGGCGATGGCCTGGCCATAGGTGTCATGGAAGTGCCCGGCCAGCTTGTCCCGTGGCACCTGCGCGCCGACCACCTCGAACATCCGGCGTGTTGCGCCTGCAGTGCCGGTGCCAATCGTGTCGCCCAGGGACACCTCATAGCAGCCCATGGCGAACAGCTCGCGAGCGACTGCCGCGACCTGTTCCGGCGCGACCTGACCTTCATAAGGGCAACCCAACACACACGACACATAACCCCGCACACTCACACCGTGCTGCCTGGCCGCGTCCATGATCGGCACGAAGCGTTCCAGGCTTTCGCTGATGGAGCAGTTGATATTGCGCTGGGAAAACGCCTCGGAAGCCGCCGCAAATACGGCCACTTCTTTTACGCCCGCCGCCAGTGCATCTTCAAAACCCCGCAGGTTTGGCGCCAGCGCGCCATAGGTCACGCCCGGCTTGCGCTGGATCTGCGCAAACACCTCGGCCGACCCGGCCATCTGCGGTACCCATTTGGGCGACACAAAACTGCCGACTTCGATGTAACCCAGGCCGGCGGCACTCAGGGCGTCCACCAATTGCACCTTGTCGGCGACGCTGATGGGTTGCGCTTCATTCTGCAGGCCGTCGCGGGGGCCCACTTCCACCAGGCGCACATGAGAGGGGAGGGACATGGCAGCTACCTTTTATGAATGGCCAACCTGGCCCTGAATGGTCTGTTCCAGCGCCTGGGTGCAACGCTCTTCGGCGGTGTCCAGTTCGAGCTTCATCTGTTCGATGTCGAGCAACTGTTGTTCCAGCTGCTCGCGGCGCTCGGCGATTTTCGCCAGCATGCTGTGCAGCTGTTTCTGGTTGCCGCTGGTAGGGTCGTAGAGTTCGATCAGTTCCCGGCACTCGGCCAGGGAAAAACCGATGCGCTTGCCCCGCAGGATCAGCTTCAGGCTGACCTTGTCGCGGGGCGAATAAATGCGCTCCTGGCCCCGGCGTTCCGGGGACAGCAGGCCTTGTTCTTCATAGAAGCGAATGGCGCGGGTGGTGATGTCGAGCTCGCGGGCGAGGTCGGAGATGCTGTAGGTCGTGCTCATGAGGGCGCTCAAGGAGTGTCTTGAGCGTTAAGCTAATGGCTGGTTGACGTTAACGTCAAGCTCGCTCCTACAGTTTGTCCAGCTTCTTCTCATGGGCCGTCACCTGCTGGCACAACTCGATCATCTGCTCGCGCATCCAGCGGTTGGCCGGATCCTGGTCGGTGCTTTCATGCCAGTACAGATGGGTTTCCACCATCGGCACATCATTCACCGGCAGGTTGAACCAGTGCAGTTCATGGCGCCGTGCAAAGCGCTCCGGCACGGTCATTACCATGTCGGTTTGCTGCAGCACCTGCGAGGCCATCAGGTAGTGCTGGGAGCGCAGGGCGATCTTGCGTTGCAGGCCCATCTTGCCCAGCGCCAGGTCGACATGGCCCAGGCCGTTGCGCCGGCTGGAGATATGAATGTGGGTCAGCGACAGGTAGTCATCCAGCGTCAGTTTGTCCTTGCCCGCCATCGGATGGCCCTTGCGCATGGCGCACACGTAGCGGTCTTCCATGAGCTTGACGTGGCGCACTTGCGGGTCGGTGTTGAGCGGCGCATCCACGGCAAAGTCCAGGCGACCGGCCGCCAGTTCCTTGGTGGTTTCCCGGCGCTTGGACAGGAAGCTCTCGATTACCACCGTCGGTGCCAGGCGGCGCAAGCGCTGGAACAGCGGCGGCAGAATCACCGCTTCGGTGAGGTCGGTCATGCTGATGCGGTAGGTCTTGGCCGCCTGTTGCGGGTTGAAGATCCGGCTTTCCTGTACCGACACCCGCAGCAGCGACAGCGCGTTACGCACCGGGCCAATGATGTTCTGGGCCATGGGCGTGGGCACCATGCCTTGGGCTGTGCGCACGAACAGCGGGTCGTTGAAGGTCTCCCGCAGGCGGGCCAGAGCGTTCGACACCGCAGGTTGAGTAATCCCGACAATCTGCCCGGCGCGGGTCAGGTTGGCTTCGGTGTAGATCGCGTCAAAGACGATGAAGAGGTTGAGGTCGACCTTGCTCAGATTCATTTCGCTGCGCTCTTATTGTTAGGTGTCCATACGCCGATCATATATCGGTGATGAATGTTAATACACGCCGAGAATAGGCTAGGTAAATTATCAACGCTGTTCTAGCATCGATTCATGACCTCAACAACCTCCATTGAGAAGGTGCTGCCCATGGATTTCGCCTATTCGCCCAAGGTTCAGGAACTGCGTGAACGCGTCACCGCGTTCATGGACGCCTACGTTTATCCGGCCGAGCCTGTGTTCGAACGCCAGGTTGCCGAAGGTGACCGCTGGCAGCCCACCGCCATCATGGAAGAGTTGAAGCTCAAGGCTAAAGCCGAAGGCCTGTGGAACCTGTTCCTGCCGGAATCCGAATTGGGCGCCGGCCTCACCAACCTGGAATACGCACCCCTGGCCGAAATCATGGGCCGCTCCTTGCTGGGGCCGGAGCCGTTCAACTGCTCGGCACCGGATACCGGCAACATGGAAGTGCTGGTGCGCTACGCCAACGAAGAGCAAAAACAGCGCTGGCTCGAACCGCTGCTGCGCGGCGAAATCCGCTCGGCATTTGCCATGACCGAGCCGGACGTGGCTTCCTCCGATGCCACCAACATGGCCGCCCGTGCAGAGCGCGACGGCGACGAGTGGGTGATCAACGGTAAAAAATGGTGGACCTCCGGCGCCTGTGACCCGCGCTGCAAGATCCTGATCTTCATGGGCCTGAGCAACCCGGATGCGCCGCGTCACCAGCAGCACTCGATGATCCTGGTACCAGTGGATGCGCCCGGTGTGAAGATCGTGCGCCCGCTGCCGGTGTTCGGCTACGACGACGCACCCCATGGCCACGCCGAAGTGCTGTTTGAAAACGTCCGCGTGCCGTACGAAAACGTCCTGCTGGGCGAAGGCCGGGGCTTTGAAATTGCCCAGGGGCGCCTTGGTCCGGGCCGTATTCACCACTGCATGCGTTCCATCGGCATGGCCGAGCGCGCGCTGGAACTGATGTGCAAGCGTTCCGTCAGCCGTACCGCCTTCGGCAAGCCGCTGGCCCGCCTGGGTGGCAATATCGACAAGATCGCCGACTCGCGGATGGAAATCGACATGGCGCGCCTGCTGACCCTGAAAGCTGCCTACATGATGGACACCGTGGGCAACAAGGTCGCGAAAAGCGAAATCGCCCAGATCAAGGTGGTGGCGCCGAACGTGGCGTTGAGGGTGATCGATCGCGCCATCCAGATCCACGGTGGCGCCGGCGTATCCAATGACTTCCCGCTGGCCTATATGTACGCCATGCAGCGCACCCTGCGCCTGGCCGATGGCCCGGACGAAGTGCACCGCGCAGCAATCGGCAAGTTCGAGATCGGCAAGTATGTGCCGCGGGAAATGATGCGCAGCGGGCAGTAAAACCGAGGTGTCTTCATCGCAGGCAAGCCAGCTCCCACAGGGGAATGCAGCCAACTGTGGGAGCCGGGCTTGCCGCGATGAGGCCAGTTGATCGTTCCCACGCTCTGCGTGGGAATGCTGCCCCGGACGCTCCGCGTCCTCAATACACCCAGACCTCCACCCGCCGGTTCTTGATCCGTCCCTCATCTGCCGTATTTGCCGCCACCGGCATCTCGGCACCGAACCCCTGAATGTCCCTCAGCACCACGCCGCTTTTAACCAGTTCCCGGCGCACCGCCATCGCCCGCAACTTCGACAATAGCGCCGCCCGTTGCGCATCACTCTTGGCATCCCCAAACCCCACCAGCGTCACCTGCTTGTCCAGCTTGGCGTGGCTCTTTATATAAGCCACTACCCGCATCAGGTCCTGGCGCGCCTTGTTGTCGAGGCTGGCACTGCCTTCCTCAAACCGGAAATTCACCGTCAGGCGCTGCGCTTGTCGGGCAATCGCCTGGTAATCCCCGGGCATCGGCGCCCGTGGTTCCACCGCCATGGCCTGCACCTGCTGTGCGATAAAACCGTTGGCGGCGACGATCGCCTGGCCCTTGCTGCTTTGTGCAAAGTCCACCAGGGCCTTGGCCCAGGGGTTTTGTGCAACAGGTGGCAGGTAGAAGAACAACCGGCGTGACAGTGGGTAGTCCTCGGTGGCGATCAAACTGTTCAGCGGCAGCATCGGCTGCGAGTCGCCATCGACGATGGCCACCGCCTTGGCCTGGCGTACATAGGGCAATCCGATAAAACCGATGCCCTGGGGGTCATGGCTGACAGCATCCGACAACTGCTCGCTGGATTCGAAGCGCTTGGCGCTGCCATCCAACGACTTGCCGCGCCGGCTGAGCACCAGTTCCTTGAAGGTGTCATAGGTGCCGGATTGATCATCCCGCGCGTACAGGTGAATCTGGCCACCGATGCCGCCCAGTTGTTCCCAGGTCGAGACTTCGCCGCTGAAGATCTGCGCCAGTTGCGCGGTGTTCAGCGTCCCCAACGGGTTGCGTGGGTTGAGGATGATCGCCAGCCCGTCAATGGCGATGACCTGTTCGGCGTCGGGGCTTTTCAGGTCGCCGAGGGCTTCGAGGTCCACCAGTTCGCTGTCCTTGATCGGCCGGGAAGACGCCGCGAGGTCGGCGTTGGCGTTTTTCAGGGCTGCGAACCCGGTGCTGGAACCATGGGCCGCCACTTCCACCGTCACCTTCTGGCCCTGGCGAGTCTTGCCGACGATGTGCTGTTCGTTGGCCTGGTCAGATGGCTCGCTGTGCACCGCTTGCAACCCCTGTTGCTCCATCAGCCCCTTGACCAGCGCCGGGCCAAGTGCCGCGCCGATGGTATTGGAACCCTGGATGCGCAAGGCCGGGCCATGTTCGGGGAAGGGCAGAGGGGTGGAAAAAGCGGCGAAGGGAAATGCGCTGAGCAGGGCCAGCAGGGATAGAACGCGCAGCATCATGCCGGCACCTTCTCAAGCCAAAGGGAGTGCCGCAAGATTAAGTCAGAGAGGTTTCAGCAATATGACCGGCATCACGCCGTCAAAAAGTGTGGGAGCGGGCTTGCTCGCGAATACGGTGTGTCAGTCGACGTATCCGGTGACTGACACACCGTATTCGCGAGCAAGCCCGCTCCCACATTTAACGGCGCTGCTGTTAAGAAATCAGCTCAATTCCAGCCAGATCGGTGCATGATCGGAGGGTTTTTCCATGCCGCGCAGGTCGTAGTCCACACCGGCATCCTTTACCCGGGGCAACAAGCCCTGGGAAGCCAGGATCACGTCGATTCGCAGCCCGCGCTTTGGCTCGTCTTCAAAACCACGGCTGCGGTAATCGAACCAGCTGAAGCGGTCTGCCACATCCGGGTTGAGGTGGCGGAAGCTGTCCACCAGGCCCCAGTTCTTCAGGCGGGCCATCCACTCGCGTTCTTCCGGCAGGAAGCTGCACTTGCCGGTCTTCAGCCAGCGCTTGGCGTTGTCGGCACCGATGCCGATGTCGCAGTCTTCCGGGGAAATATTCACATCCCCCATTACCACCACGGCCTGTTCATTGCTGAACTGCGACTCCAGGAGGGTTTGCAGGTCCTCGTAGAAGCGCTGCTTGGCCGGGAACTTGGTGGGGTGGTCGCGGCTTTCGCCCTGTGGGAAATAGCCGTTCATGATGGTAATCGGGTTGCCGTTGGCGTCGGCGAAGGTGCCCCAGATAAACCGACGCTGGGCGTCTTCTTCGTCACTGGCAAAGCCTTTGTGCAGCGCCAGCGGTTCCTGGCGCGAGAGCAGGGCAACACCGTAGTGGCCTTTCTGCCCGTGGTAATACACGTGATAGCCGAGGGCCTTGATCTCATCCAGCGGGAACTGGTCGTCGTGGACCTTGGTTTCCTGCAGGCCGATCACGTCCGGCTGGTGTTTCTCGATCAGTGCCGCCAGCTGATGAGGGCGGGCGCGCAGCCCGTTGATATTGAAAGACACGATTTTCATGGTCGGCGGTCCAGTCTGGCAAAAGGGCGATGCTAGCCGACAATGCAGGACGGGAGCCAGCCTTGTAGCAGCTGCCGAGGCACAAGGCTGCGTTGGGCTACGAAGCGGCGTCCGGTGGCTACACTGAACGAAACAGTGCCGCAGACGTTCGTAATAACAAGAGCGCGACCTTTTGAGTCAGCGCCCAGGGGAGATTCACTGTTATGCCTGACACCTCGACTGCCATCGCCCAGATCCACATGCTCGACAGCGGCTACTCCCGCGAAGCCCGTTCGCTGTTGTACCAGGCCTATCGCCATGAGCCGACGTTCGCCTACATCTTCGAAGCCGAACGTCCCGGTTACGAACAGCGGGTGCGCGCCACGGTGCGTGAGCTGGTCAAACAGCACTTCTTCCAGAAACTCCCGGCGATTGGCCTGTTGGTCAACGACCGGCTGATTGGCATCGCCCTGATCGCGCCACCGACCCGCCGCCTGGGCATCACCGAAAGCTGGGCCTGGCAGTTGCGCATGTGGCTGAGTACCGGTGTGCGCGGTACCCGGCGTTACCTGGAATACCATCAGGCAGTGCTGGCGTGCCTGCCCTCGGATTCGGTGCATGTGCTGCCGTTGCTGGGGATTCACCCGCAATTCCAGGGCAAGCACTACGGTGAGCAACTGCTGGAAGCGGTGCACAACTGGTGCGCCGAAGACCCGCATTCCTCAGGCGTGGTGCTGGACACGGGGAATTCTCGCTATCTGGAATTCTATAAGCGCCAGGGCTATGAAGAGATCGGCGAGGTCGCTGTAGGACCGGTACTGGAACACGTGTTCTTTCACGCAAATCCGCAGGTGTTACAGGCTGCAACGGTTTAAGACAGAATTATTCAGACAAATCCGGGTTCTAACTCGCTCCCAAGCTCGTGTAGCATCCCGGCCTATGAAGTTTCCAGGAAGATTTACCAGCGGCTTGATTCTGCTGTTCACGAGCTGCGGCGCCTTGGCGCAAAGCGAATTGGATGTGCGCATCAAGCCTTCAAACGACGCGTTGAAAGCCAACATCGAAGGCTATATCGGCGGGGTCGGCGATCGTGACGAAGAAGCCCTGCTGCGGTTCAGCCGTGGCGCCGAGGAGCAGGCCCGCAAGGCCGCCCAGGCGCTGGGCTACTACCAACCGCAGATTGCCAGCGATGTGAAGGGCGGCAAGAACCCGCGCCTGATCCTCACCATCGACCCCGGCGAACCGGTGCATTTGCGCAATGTGACCATTCGGGTCGACGGCCAGGCCGCCGACCTCAAGGCCTTTCGCGTGCCCGCCAGCGACCAACTCAAATCCGGCGCCGTGCTCAACCACGGCAACTACGAAGACGCCAAGCGCGTCATCCAGAACCAGGCGTCACGCTACGGCTTTTTCAGCGGGCGCTTTACCAGTCAGAAACTCTCGGTCGACCCCAAGGCGGGTGTGGCCGATATCGAACTGATTTATGACAGTGGCCCACGCTACACCTTGGGCAAGGTCAGCTTTGCCGGCGATACGCCGTTTGATGAAGACCTGCTGCAACGCATGGTGCCGTTCAAGAGCGGCGCGCCTTACGACTCCGAACTGATCGCCGAACTCAACCAGAACCTGCAATCCAGCGGCTTTTTCGAAGGCGTGCGCGTGGACGCCGCTCCGGCGGCCTCGACCAATGACGTGATCCCGGTGGCCGTGCAACTTGAAACCCGCAAGCCGCGCACCATGGGCCTGGGCCTCGGTTACTCGACCGACGTCGGCCCGCGGGGCAAGGCCAACTGGACGCGCCACTGGGTCAACCCCCAGGGCCACAGTTATGGCTGGGAAGCCGAGCTTTCCGCGCCTCGGCAGAACGTCGGGTTGTGGTACGACATTCCCATGGACCCGCCACTGACCGACAAACTTCGCTTTGCCGGCGGTTACCAGAATGAAGAAATCGCCAACACCGACACCCTGAGTAAACTGCTCACCCTCGGCCCCGAGTGGCACAGCAAGTTGCCCAGCGGCTGGACGCGGGTGATCTCGCTCAAATGGCAGCGCGAAGAGTATCGCCTGGGCAACGACTCGGGCCTGAGTACGCTGCTGATGCCGGGCATCAGTTATTCCTACCTGCGCAGCGACAACCGCATCGACCCGCACAATGGCTATCGCCTGCTGTTCGACGCCAAGGTCGCCAAGGAAGGCCTGGGTTCCGACACCAACCTGCTTTACGGCACGGCGACCATCAAGGGCTTGACCACCCTGTGGGACAACCACCGTTTCCTGGCCCGGGCGCAGTTTGGCGGCAGTGCCACCAACGGCTACAAATCCGTGCCGCCGTCGTTGCGCTTTTTTGCCGGTGGCGACCAGAGCGTACGGGGTTACGAGTACCAGACCCTGTCCCCGGAAAACGATCGTGGCGACCGCATCGGCGGCCGCTACATGCTGGCCCTGAGCGCCGAGTACCAATATTCCATCGCCGAAAAATGGCGGATCGCGACCTTTATCGACCAAGGCAACTCGTTCAACACCCTGGAAATGCCAAGCCTGAAAACCGGTGTGGGTGTGGGTGTGCGCTGGGTGTCGCCGGTTGGCCCGATCCGCCTCGACCTGGCCCATGCCCTCGAAGATCCGGGCGGCATTCGTTTGCACTTTTCCATGGGGCCTGAGCTGTGATGCGTGGTTTGAAAATAGCGGGGCTGGCCATTCTGGCGGTCCTCGCGGTGATAGTGCTGGCACTGGGGACGGTGCTGGGTACCCAAGCCGGCAGCCGGTGGGTGCTGGGCCAGGTGCCGGGTTTGACCGTGGAGAATTTCCAGGGTCGCCTGGGCGGGCAGTGGAGTGCCGACCATCTGTTATGGCAGCAGGACAGCAGCCGCGTGGAGCTTCAGTCGCCAAAGTTCGACTGGTCGCCGGCCTGTTTGATGCGCATGACCTTGTGCATCAACCAACTGGATGTGGAGCAGGTGAGCCTGCAATTTCCACCCGGCACCGAAGAAAGCAGCGGCCCGATTACCCTGCCGGACCTGAAACTGCCGGTCGCCCTTCAGTTGGGTGACATCCGCGTTGGCAGCCTGCTGTTCAATGGCAGCGAAGAGCTCCAGGGCCTGCAGCTGGCGGCGCACTGGACTGCCGCCGGGATGCAGATCGATTCGGTGCACCTGCAACGGGACGGTTTGGTCCTTGACCTGTCCGGCCTGCTGCAACCCACCGGCAATTGGCCGCTGGCCGCCAGCGGCAACCTGAGCCTGCCTTACGCGCCGGGCGGTGCGCCCTGGACGCTGGCGCTGAAGGTCGATGGCGATTTGCTCAAGACCCTCAAGCTCGACGCCGACAGCAGCGGCTACCTGCCGGCCAAGCTCAGCGGCGAATTGCAACCGCTGGTGGAAAACCTGCCGGCGCAGTTGCACATCACCGCCGACGGCTTCAAACCCAGCGCCGATTTGCCCGATACCCTGCAACTCAATCAGCTGGACCTGACCGCCAAGGGCGACCTGAGCAACGGTTACCAGTTGCTGGGCAAAGCCGTACTGCCCGCGGAAAAAGGCCCGGTGGACCTGCTGCTGCAAGGCAAGGTCGACGCCAAGGGCGCGCAGATCGCCGGGCTGGATTTGAATGCCGGTGACAAGCAAAGCCTCAAGCTCAGTGCCAATCTGGACTGGCAGCAAGGCTTCAGCGCCGACGCAAAAATCGACTGGCTGGATTTCCCGTGGCATCGCCTGTACCCGGTGATCGACGAACCCCAGGTGGCCTTGCGTACCTTCAATGGTGAAGTTTCCTACAAGGACGGCAACTACCTGGGCAACTTCAAGGCCGACCTCGACGGCCCTGCGGGCAAGTTCAGCCTGGCCAGCCCGTTCAGTGGCGACCTCAAGCAAGTGTTCCTCCCCGAGTTGAAACTCGCGGCTGGTCAGGGCAAGGCCGAAGGCCACCTGAACCTGCAATTTGCCGATGGCATCGCCTGGGACACGGCGCTGGACCTGTCGGCGATCAACCCGGCGTATTGGGTCGCGGAGTTGCCCGGCACCCTCGCGGGCCCGTTGCGCAGCAAGGGCGAAATGAAGAACGAGCAACTCAAGCTCAATGCCGACCTCGACCTCAAGGGCCGTCTGCGTGGCCAACCTGCCGTGCTCCAGGCCAAGGCCGAAGGCGCAGGCGAGCAATGGACCCTCGGCACCCTCGACATTCGCCTCGGCGACAACCGCATCTATGGCAGCGGCAGCCTGCAACAGCGCCTTGCCGGGCAGATCGACATCAAGCTGACGCGCCTCGCCCAGCTCTGGCCGCAACTGCGCGGGCAGATGAATGGTCGCCTCGACGTCGCCGGCACCCTGAAAGCGCCGCAAGGCAAGCTCAACCTGGTTGGCCAGCAACTGGCGTTTGAAGATAACCGCCTGCAAAACCTGACCCTGGACGCGAACCTGGATAATGCCCAGCGCGCCAAAGTCGACCTGAAAGGCAGTGGCATCCAGGCCGGTGAAACCCAGCTCGGCACCTTCAGTGCCAGCGCCCAGGGCGATATCAAAAGCCAGAAAGTCCAGCTCGACCTGGCCGGCCCGTTGCTCAAGCTGGCCCTGGCCCTGGACGGCAACCTCGACAAAGGCAACTGGCGCGGGCGCCTGGCCAGCGGCGATGTGCAAGCCGGTGGCCAGGACTGGAAGCTGCAAGCGCCGGCGAAGATCGAGCGCCTGGCCGATGGCAAGCTGAACTTTGCGGCGCACTGCTGGGTCTCCGGCCCGGCGAGCCTGTGCGGCGAAGACCAGCGCCTGATGCCCGAGCCGAAGCTGCGTTATCACCTCAAGCAGTTCCCAATCGACAGCCTGGCGCAGTGGTTGCCCAAGGATTTCGCCTGGCAGGGCAAGCTCAATGCCGACGTGCAGCTCGACCTGCCGGCCAGCGGCCCCAAAGGCGTGGTCTCGGTGGACGCCAGCGGCGGTACCCTGCGGGTCAAGGACAAGGACCAGTGGCTGGATTTCCCCTACGACACGCTGAAGCTGGAAACCACCCTCAACCCCACGCGCATCGACACCCAGCTCAATTTCCGTGGCGGCAAGCTCGGCGAGTTGCTGTTGCAGGCGCAGCTCAATCCGCTGGCAAAGAACAAGCCGATCACCGGCAACTTCACCCTGACCGGCCTCGACCTCGCGGTGGCCCGCCCCTTTGTACCCATGGTCGAGAAGCTCAACGGCAAGCTCAACGGTAACGGGCGAATTGGCGGCAGCCTGCTGGCGCCTCAGGTCAACGGCAGCATCAACCTGGTGGGGGGTGAAATCTCCGGCCCGGAACTGCCCACCAGCATTGAAGGCCTGAATATCCAGGCGTTGATTGCCGGCGAAAGCGTGCAGCTCAATGGCGGCTGGCGCAGCGGCAAGGCCGGGCAGGGCACTATCAAGGGGCAGATCGACTGGGGCCAGGCCCTGGCGGTGGATATCGCGCTGCAAGGCACGCAACTGCCGGTCACCGTGGAACCGTACGCGGCCCTGGAGGTGGCGCCCGACCTGAAGATCAGCATGAAGAACGACAAGCTGGCGATCTCCGGCAAGGTGCAGATTCCCAAGGGCGAGATCACCGTGCGGGAATTGCCCCCATCGACGGTCAAGGTCTCGGATGACACGGTGATCGTCGGCAGCCAGACCGAAGAGGGCAAGCCGCCGATGGCCATGGCGATGGACATCGATGTGGAGGTAGGCAAGGACAAGCTGAGCTTCGCCGGGTTTGGCCTTACCGCCAACCTGCAAGGCCATGTGCACATCGGCGACAACATGGACACCCGTGGTGAACTGTGGCTCAACGACGGCCGCTACCGGGCCTACGGCCAACGCCTGACTGTGCGCCGCGCGCGATTGTTGTTTGCCGGGCCGATTGACCAGCCGTTCCTGGATATCGAAGCGGTGCGGATCACCACCGAGCCGTCCCGGACCGTCACCGCCGGTATTCGTCTGAGCGGCAGTGCCGAGCAGCCGACTACGCAAATTTTCTCGGAGCCGGCCATGGCCCAAGAGGATGCATTGTCGTACCTGGTGTTGGGGCGTTCGCGCACCACCAACGGTGAGGACAACAACATGCTGGCCGAAGCGGCGCTGGGTCTTGGGTTGATGGGCAGTGCCGGGGTCACGTCGGACATCGCCAAGAACCTGGGCATCCAGGACTTTGAACTGGACACCCAGGGCAGTGGCAACAACACCGCCGTGGTGGCCAGCGGCAAGATCTCCGAGAAGCTCAGCCTGCGTTATGGCGTGGGGGTGTTCGAGCCGGCCAACACCATCGCCTTGCGCTATTTGCTGAGCAAGAAGGTGTACCTGGAAGTGGCCAGCGGCGTGGCCAGCTCCCTGGATATTTTCTACAAGCGCGATTTCTGATCCGTCCACGGTAATGGTGGGAGCCTGGCTCCCACCATTTATCCGCTAATTAGCAAGCAACCTAACTATTCGTTTGACATTCGCTGCCTAGGCAGTAACATCGTGTCACACATTCACTGCTTAGGCAGTTAATAGGCTGGTCACGATGAAGCACTTCACCCCCGAAAACTTCCACAACTGCCACCTCGGCCTGCTGCTGGGCCGGGCTGCGCTGCTCAAAGACAAGATCATCGACACCCACATGGAACCCCACGGCATCACGGCCGCGCAGTTCAAGGTGTTGATCATCATGGCCCAGTACGGCGTCGACACCCCGGCCGAGCTGTGCCGCAACCTGTCGTTGGACAGCGGCTCCATGACCCGCATGCTCGACCGCCTGGAACAAAAGGACCTGCTGGCGCGCAAGCGTTCCGAGCAGGACCGGCGCCAGGTGCAGTTGGTGCTGACCGCCGAAGGCCAGCGCGTGGCCGACATGCTGCCGCACATCGGTGCCCAGGCCTTGAACCAGTTGGCGGGCGCGCTGGAGCCGGGTGAATTGCAAACCCTGGAAAAAATCCTGAAGAAAATTCTGATAGCTGCGGGTGACCCCATCACCATTCAGCGGGTAGGTAGTGCATGAACAATCGCTCCTTGCGTGCCGGCCTCAGCCTTGTGCTGGTGGCCATGACTATGGCCGGTTGTGCCAATTTCAGCGGCTTGAACACAGAAGGCAAACGCCTCGAAGCCAATAACTTGCAAACCGGCAAATCCCTCAGCGGCGTGACCCTGTCCACCGCCGCCTGGCCCACCGCCGACTGGTGGAAAGGCCTTGGCGATCCACAGCTCGACGGCCTGATCCAGGAAGCCCTGCAGAACAGCCCCGACATGCAAGTGGCCAGCGCCCGCGCCCACCAGGCCGAAGCCGCTGCCTATGCCGCCGACGCCGAGCGCATGCCAACCCTGGATGCCAGCGCCGGTGTCAGCCGTTCGCGCCTGGCCAAGGACCAGGACCCGTTGGGCCAGGGCGATGCCTACGCCACCGTGCGTAACATCGGTGCCAGCTTCAATTACAATTTCGACCTGTGGGGTGGCCAGCGCGCCGCCTGGGAAGCCGCACTGGGCCAGGCCCGCGCGGCCGAAGTCGACCAACAGGCCGCGCGCCTGACCCTGGCGGCCAACGTCGCCAAGGCCTACAGCGACCTGGGCCAGGCCCATATCGTGCGTGACCTGGCCAATGATGACCTCAAGCGCACCCGGCAGATGCTCGACCTGGGCCAGCGTCGCCTGAACTCCGGGATCGACAGCCAGTACCAGTACCAGCAAACCGAAAGCCTGGAAGCCAGCTCCCAGTCGCAACTGATCGATGCGGAAAAACAACTGCAGAGCGCGAAGATCGCCCTCGCGGTGTTGCTCGGCAAAGGCCCGGACCGTGGCAGCGAACTGGTACGCCCCAACGTGCTCAAGCCGAGCGCGGTTGCGGTGCCTTCGGTGTTGCCTGCCGAGCTGGTGGGCCGTCGCCCGGACCTGATCGCCGCACGCTGGCGGGTGGAGGCGGCGAGCAAGAACATCGCGGCCAGCAAGACCCGTTTCTACCCCAACCTCAACCTGAGCGCGAGCGCCGGGGCCGAGTCGTTGCTGGGGGATGCGATGTTTGGTTCGGCCAGCCGCTTCTTCAGCATTGCGCCGACCGTCTCGCTGCCGATCTTCGACGGCGGCCGCCTGCGCGCCGACCTCGACGCTCGCGACGCCGACTACGACCTGGCCGTGGCCCAGTACAACAAAACCCTGGTGCAAGCCTTGGGCGATATCGGCAACACACTCTCGCAATTGCGCGAGACCGGCCGCCAGATCCAGGCCCAGCAACACGCCGCTGACATTGCCCAGCAGTCCTACGACACCGGCGTCCAGCGTTACAGCTCAGGTATCGGCAATTACCTGGACGTGCTCAGCATCGAACAGCAACTGCTCCAGGCCCAGCGTCAGTTGGCCACCCTGAATGCCGAGCAAATCGATCTTTCGATTCAACTGATGCAGGCCCTGGGCGGCGGTTTCCACGCCGATAACGTGGCCTCGACCACCCCAGCCACGCGCACTGAATAATTCAAGGTACTTGTCATGGCCACTGCCGAAACCAGCAACAACGCTCCTGAAACAAACAAGGCTGAACAACCCAACACCAGCAATCCGCGCAAACGCAAAGTCATGCTGTTTGTGCTGGCGCTCATCGTCATCCTCGGCGCCTTGGGCGTGTGGGGTTGGTACGAATTGTATGGTCGCTTCAGCGAAAGCACCGACGACGCCTACGTCAACGGCAACGTGGTGGAAATCACCCCGCTGGTGACCGGCACCGTGGTGAGCATCGGCGCTGACGACGGCGACCTGGTGCATGAAGGCCAGGTGCTGATCAACTTCGACCCCAACGACGCGGCCGTCGGCCTGCAAAGTGCCCAGGCCAACCTGGCCCGCACCGTGCGCCAGGTGCGTGGCTTGTACAGCAACGTCGATGGCATGAAAGCCCAGGTGCTGGCGCAACAAGCCAACGTGCAAAAGGCCCAGGACAACTACAACCGACGCAAGAACCTCGCTGCCGGCGGGGCGATTTCCCAGGAAGAACTGTCCCACGCCCGTGACGACCTGACCTCGGCGCAAAACGCCTTGGCCAACGTGCAGCAACAGTTCAAGACCAGCAGCGCCCTGGTGGATGACACGGTGATTTCGTCCCACCCGGACGTGCAGGCTGCCGCCGCACAGTTGCGCCAGGCTTACCTGACCAACGCCCGCAGCACCCTGATCGCACCGGTGACCGGCTATGTGGCCAAGCGTACCGTGCAATTGGGCCAGCGGGTCCAGCCGGGTACTGCACTGATGGCGGTGATCCCGCTGGATCAACTGTGGATCGACGCCAACTTCAAGGAAACCCAGCTGCGCAATATGCGTATCGGCCAGCCGGTGGATATCGAATCCGATATCTACGGCAGCGACGTGAAATTCAGTGGCACCGTCGACAGCCTCGGCGCGGGCACGGGCAGCGCGTTTGCCTTGCTGCCGGCGCAGAACGCCACCGGTAACTGGATCAAGATCGTGCAACGGGTGCCAGTGCGTATCCATGTGAACGCCGATGAGTTGGCCAAGCACCCGCTGCGCGTGGGCCTGTCTACCGTGGTCGACGTCGACCTGCACGACCAGAGCGGCCCGGTACTGGCCCAGCAGGCGCCGCAGAAGGCGTCGTTCACCACCAACGTTTACGACCGCCAGTTGGCCGAAGCCGACGCGATGATCACCCAATTGATCCATGACAACAGCGTCGCCGCTCCCAAGGCTGCCCAGCGCTGATTCGCCAATCCATCAGCTGCGGCCCCGGCGGCCGTAGCGCCAATCATGTTGCACAGGATTCGCGATGAGTAACGCTAACGCCTCCTTCACGCCGCCCAGCTTGCTGATGGCCACCATCGGCCTGTCCCTGGCGACCTTCATGCAGGTGCTCGACACCACCATCGCCAACGTGGCGTTGCCGACGATTTCCGGCAACCTCGGCGTGAGTTCGGAGCAGGGCACCTGGGTCATCACCTCGTTTGCCGTGAGCAACGCCATCGCGCTGCCGCTCACCGGCTGGCTGAGCCGTCGCTTCGGCGAGGTGAAGCTGTTTCTGTGGGCCACCATCCTGTTTGTGCTGGCCTCGTTTCTCTGCGGTATTTCCACCTCGATGCCCGAGCTGATCGGCTTTCGGGTATTGCAAGGCCTGGTTGCCGGCCCGTTGTACCCGATGACCCAGACGCTGCTGATCGCGGTCTATCCCCCCGCCAGGCGTGGCATGGCCCTGGCGTTGCTGGCGATGGTCACGGTGGTGGCGCCGATTGCCGGGCCGATCCTCGGCGGCTGGATTACCGACAGCTACAGCTGGCCGTGGATCTTCTTTATCAACGTACCCATCGGCATCTTTGCCGTGATGGTGGTGCGCTCGCAACTGAAGAAACGCCCGGTGGTCACCAGCTACCAGCCGATGGACTACGTCGGCTTGCTCAGCCTGATCGTCGGCGTCGGCGCCTTGCAGATCATCCTCGACAAGGGCAACGACCTGGACTGGTTCGAGTCGAATTTCATCATCATCGGCGCGGTGATCTCGGCTGTCGCCCTGGCGGTGTTCGTGATCTGGGAAATGACCGACGAGCACCCGGTGGTCAACCTGCGGCTGTTCGCCTATCGCAACTTTCGCATCGGCACGATTGTGTTGGTACTCGGGTACGCGGGTTTCTTCGGGATCAACCTGATCCTGCCGCAATGGCTGCAAACCCAGATGGGCTACACCGCCACCTGGGCGGGCCTGGCGGTGGCGCCGATCGGGATTCTGCCGGTGTTGATGTCGCCATTTGTGGGCAAGTACGCGCACAAGTTCGACCTGCGCTTGCTGGCTGGCCTGGCGTTCCTGGCGATTGGCTTGAGTTGCTTCATGCGTGCCGGGTTTACCAATGAAGTGGACTTCACCCACATCGCCCTGGTGCAGTTGTTCATGGGGATCGGCGTAGCGCTGTTTTTCATGCCGACCTTGAGCATCCTGATGTCCGACCTGCCGCCGGCGCAAATCGCCGACGGCGCTGGCCTGGCGACCTTCCTGCGGACCCTGGGCGGCAGCTTTGCGGCATCGTTGACCACCTGGATCTGGATTCGCCGGGCGGACCAGCACCATGCCTACATGAGCGAAAACATGACCACCTACGACTCGGCCACCCGGGACGCCTTGCAGGCGCTCGGCGGGGCAGGGCACAAGGCGTATGCGCAGTTGGACCAGATACTGACGAGCCAGGCGTACATGATGTCCACCGTGGATTACTTCACGTTGCTGGGGTGGATGTTCATGGCGTTGATCGTGATTGTATGGCTGGCGAAACCGCCGTTTGCAGCGAAGGCGGGGCCGGAGGCTTCTGGCCACTAAGCCTCAATCCATGAGCATTCCCACGCTCTGCGTGGGAATGCCGCTTTGATGATCGTTCCCACGCTCTGCGTGGGAACGCCGCTCTGGACGCTCTGCGTCCGCTTTTGAAGGTCGTGACGCAGAGCGTCACAGGATGCATTCCCGCGCAGAGCGTGGGAACGATCTGGGTCAAGCGCCGGGCAGTGCCAACTGCGGATTGACGAAGTCAAACGCCGCCAGTTGAAACCCTTGCTCATCCACCTGCAACGCCCACCCTTGCTTGTCCCAATCCCCCAGCACAATGCGCTTGGCCGCTTGCTCGCCAATCTGCAACTTGTGAATCGCCGGGCGGTGGGTGTGGCCATGCACCAGCGTACGCACGCCGAACTGCTGCATCACCTTCGGCACTTCCTCGGGCGTTACATCGACAATGTCGTTGGTCTTCATCCGCGTCTGCGCGCGGCTTTCACTGCGCAGCTTGCGCGCCAGCTTGTGCCGCGTGCGCAAGGGCAGGTGGCGCAGGATGAACAGCGTGATGGGGTTACGCAGGATGCGCCGCAGCTTCATATAGCCAAGGTCGCGGGTACACAGGCTGTCGCCGTGCATCAACAGCACGGGCTCGCCTGCGAGTTGCACCACACTCGGGTCCTTGAGCAAGGTTGCGCCTGCGGCTTTGCAGAACGCCTTGCCGATCAGGAAATCCCGGTTGCCATGCATGATGAAAATCTGGGTGCCGCTGTCGCTCAGCTCGCGCAGAGCCTGGCAAATCGAACGCTGGAAGGGCGTCATCCCATCGTCGCCAATCCAGGCTTCGAAGAAGTCCCCCAGAATGTACAACGCCTGGGCAGAACGGGCGCGGCCGTGCAGTAAATCCAGAAACGCCCGGGTTATGTCCGGGCGCTCCTCTTCCAGATGCAAATCTGAAATCAGCAATATCACTCAACGATCTCGGCTTTCTCGACGATAACGTCTTCTACCGGAACGTCCTGGTGACCTGCCTTGCCGGTGGTTTGCACACCCTTGATCTTGTCGACAACGTCCTGGCCTTCGGTGACTTTACCGAATACTGCGTAGCCCCAGCCCTGCACGTTCTTGCCGCTGTGGTTCAGGAAGGTGTTGTCGGCGACGTTGATGAAGAACTGCGCGGAGGCCGAATGCGGCTCCATGGTACGGGCCATGGCGACGGTGTACTTGTCGTTGGAAAGGCCGTTGTCCGCTTCGTTCTGGATGCTTGGACGCTTGTCTTTCTTTTCTTTCATGCCCGGCTCGAAACCGCCGCCCTGGACCATGAAGTTGCCGATGACACGGTGGAAAACAGTGTTTTCGTAGTGGCCGGCTTTAACGTACTCGATGAAGTTGGCGACGGTGATCGGCGCTTTCTCGGCGTTCAGCTCGATGACGATGTCACCGTGGTTGGTGGTCAGTTTGACTTGAGTCATGTTCACTACTCTTTCAAGGAATTCGTGGGTTTGGGCGTTTTGCGCCTTACCTGCTTGGCAAAAACGGCAGCCAAGGCGCGCAGTTTAGCGTGACCAGCGGGAATTTCGAGGTGGTTTTTTACCGCCCATGCAATAAATGCAGCAGTTTTTGGCCACGCTCTGTCAGGGCCTTGACAGCATCGGCTATGATAAGCCCTTTGTTTGTCGGCCTCACCCGGCCAAGTACTTCGTCTGTTCAAGGATCCTATGAGCAAGCCCACTGTCGACCCTACCTCGAATTCCAAGGCCGGACCTGCCGTCCCGGTCAATTTCCTGCGCCCGATCATCCAGGCGGACCTGGATTCGGGCAAGCACACGCAGATCGTCACCCGCTTCCCGCCTGAGCCCAACGGTTACCTGCACATCGGCCACGCCAAGTCGATCTGTGTGAACTTCGGCCTGGCCCAGGAGTTCGGTGGCGTCACGCACCTGCGTTTCGACGACACCAACCCGGCCAAGGAAGACCAGGAATACATCGACGCCATCGAGAGCGACATCAAGTGGCTGGGCTTCGAATGGTCCGGTGAAGTGCGCTATGCCTCCAAGTATTTCGACCAGTTGTTCGACTGGGCCGTCGAGTTGATCAAGGCCGGCAAGGCCTACGTAGACGACCTGACCCCGGAGCAAGCCAAGGAATACCGTGGCACCCTGACCGAGCCGGGCAAGAACAGCCCGTTCCGCGACCGTTCGGTGGAAGAGAACCTGGACTGGTTCAACCGCATGCGCGCCGGCGAGTTCCCGGACGGCGCCCGCGTACTGCGTGCCAAGATCGACATGGCCTCGCCGAACATGAACCTGCGCGACCCGATCATGTACCGCATCCGCCACGCCCATCACCACCAGACCGGTGACAAGTGGTGCATCTACCCGAACTACGACTTTACCCACGGTCAGTCGGACGCCATCGAAGGCATCACCCACTCCATCTGCACCCTGGAGTTCGAAAGCCACCGTCCTCTGTACGAATGGTTCCTCGACAGCCTGCCGGTACCGGCGCACCCGCGTCAGTACGAGTTCAGCCGCCTGAACCTGAACTACACCATCACCAGCAAGCGCAAGCTCAAGCAACTGGTCGATGAAAAGCACGTGTTTGGCTGGGACGACCCGCGCATGTCGACGCTGTCGGGCTTCCGCCGCCGAGGCTACACCCCGGCATCGATCCGCAATTTCTGCGAGATGGTCGGCACCAACCGCTCCGACGGCGTGGTCGATTACGGCATGCTCGAATTCAGCATCCGTCAGGACCTCGACGCGAACGCCCCGCGCGCCATGTGCGTGCTGCGTCCGTTGAAGGTGGTGATCACCAACTACCCGGAAGACCAGGTCGAAAACCTCGAACTGCCGCGTCATCCGCAGAAAGAAGAGCTCGGCGTGCGCAAGCTGCCGTTCGCCCGTGAAATCTACATCGACCGTGATGACTTCATGGAAGAGCCGCCAAAAGGCTACAAGCGCCTGGAGCCGAACGGCGAAGTGCGCCTGCGCGGCAGCTACGTGATCCGTGCCGACGAAGCGATCAAGGACGCCGATGGCAACATCGTCGAACTGCGTTGCTCCTACGACCCGGACACCCTGGGCAAGAACCCGGAAGGCCGCAAGGTCAAGGGTGTGGTGCACTGGGTGCCGGCGGCGGCCAGCGTCGAGTGCGAAGTGCGCCTGTACGATCGCCTGTTCCGCTCGCCGAATCCCGAGAAGGCCGAAGACAGCGCCAGTTTCCTGGACAACATCAACCCTGACTCGCTGCAAGTTCTCACGGGTTGTCGTGCCGAGCCATCGCTTGGCGACGCACAGCCGGAAGACCGTTTCCAGTTCGAGCGCGAAGGTTACTTCTGCGCGGATATCAAGGACTCGAAACCCGGTGCTCCGGTATTCAACCGTACCGTGACCTTGCGTGATTCGTGGGGCCAGTGATTCTGTTTTAAGGAACTGTCGTGCTAACGATCTACAACACACTCAGCAAGACCAAAGAAGTCTTTAAGCCGCTGGATGGCAACAAGGTGCGCATGTACGTGTGCGGCATGACCGTGTACGACTACTGCCACATCGGCCACGGCCGCAGCATGGTTGCCTTCGACCTGGTGACCCGCTGGTTGCGTTTCAGCGGTTATGACCTGACGTATGTGCGCAACATCACCGACATCGACGACAAGATCATCAATCGCGCCAACGAAAACGGCGAGTCGTTCGACGCGCTGACCGAGCGCATGATTGCTGCGATGCACGAGGACGAGGCACGCCTCAACATCCTCAAGCCGGACATGGAACCGCGCGCCACGGACCATATCCCGGGCATGCACGCGATGATCCAGACCCTGATCGACAAGGGTTACGCCTACGCCCCGGGCAATGGCGACGTGTACTACCGCGTCGCCAAGTTCATGGGCTACGGCAAGCTGTCGCGCAAGAAAATCGAAGACCTGCGCATCGGTGCGCGGATCGAAGTCGACGAAGCCAAGCAAGACCCGCTGGACTTCGTGCTGTGGAAAGGCACCAAGCCCGGCGAGCCGAGCTGGGAGTCGCCATGGGGCGCCGGGCGTCCGGGCTGGCACATCGAATGCTCGGTAATGTCCACCTGCTGCCTGGGCGAGACCTTCGACATTCATGGCGGCGGCAGCGACCTTGAGTTCCCGCACCACGAAAACGAAATCGCCCAAAGCGAAGCGGCCACCGGCAAGACCTACGCCAACGCGTGGATGCACTGCGGCATGATTCGCATCAATGGCGAGAAGATGTCCAAGTCCTTGAACAACTTCTTCACCATTCGCGACGTGCTGGAAAAGTACCATCCGGAAGTGGTGCGCTACCTGTTGGTGTCGAGCCATTACCGCAGCGCGATCAACTACTCGGAAGACAACCTCAAGGACGCCAAGGGCGCCCTGGAGCGTTTCTACCACGCGTTGAAAGGCCTGCCCTCCGTGGCGCCTGCGGGCGGCGAAGCGTTTGTCGCGCGGTTCACCGAAGTGATGAACGACGACTTCGGTACGCCTGAAGCCTGCGCGGTGCTGTTTGAAATGGTGCGTGAGATCAACCGCCTGCGCGAGAGCGATCTCGACGCAGCGGCGGGGCTTGCCGCACGTTTGAAAGAGCTGGCGAGCGTGCTGGGCGTATTGCAGATGGAAGCCGATGACTTCCTGCAGGCGGGCGCTGAAGGGCGTGTGGATGCCGCTGAAGTTGATGCGCTGATCCAGGCACGTTTGACTGCCCGGGCCAACAAGGACTGGGCGGAGTCTGACCGTATCCGTGACCAACTGACCGCGATGGGTGTGGTGTTGGAAGACGGGAAGGGCGGGACGACGTGGCGGTTGGCTGATCAGGCTTGATTGGTGATTGCTGAATGAAAAACGCCCCGACTGGTTCGGGGCGTTTTTTTTGGCCTGTCTATCCGTTATTCGGGTATTGGCGGCTATGGCGACCGCGCTTGCAGCGGACCACGGGCCGGACGCCTGTGCGGGGACATAGTTGACACATTCAAGGACAGATCAGGCCGGTTCAGGATCAAGCGCATAGCTGCTTAATGTGGGAGCTGGCTTGCCTGCGATACAGACACCTCGATTTAACCCAATTACTCAATGAGCATCAGCGCTTGCCACCGACCTCATACCGGCTTTGAACAAACCCATTATCCGACGCATACGTGCCGATATGCCGAAGCTCATGCTCGCCACCCAACTGGCTGAACAAGGGGATCCCCTGGCCCAGCACAACCGGAATACGCGTGATGATCATCTCGTCGATCAAACCCGCCTCAAGAAACGCCTGAATCGTCTGGCCTCCGTCGATATACAGGTGTTTCATCCCGCGCTCGGCCAACGCTGCCACGAGGCTGGTGACATCCTGGCTCACCACCTCAACCTTGCCCTTCAAAGCTGCAGGTAGCTCAACCGATTGGTGAGAGAGTGCTATGACCGGCGTGCCCTCATAGGGCCACTCCGGAAAGGACAACACTTTTTCCAGGGTCTTGCGGCCCATCACCAGCGCATCCACGGTGGCGATGAAGTGTTCATAGGTCACGCCGTTCAATTCGGCGCCTTCGTACTCAGGGCGATGAAGCCACTCGATATCACCGTCTGGCCTGGCAATAAAGCCGTCGACGCTGGCTGCGATAAAGACCGAACATTTGCTATCCATGGGGCGTGAAACTCCTTTTCCGTGTGCTTGAAAATATCGACTGTCATGGGTCGGCAACGCTAATGTTAATTTAATCTTGCGATGCAATAAGCGAGCATTGCCAAAAAACACCGTGGGTACCCGGCGCAGGCCGGTGTCCCTTTTCGTATTGCGAGGATCTATGCGCCGTTGGTTAATCCGCTACCGTTACGCAATCATTTTCTGGCTGTGCTTCGGGGTTTTCCGCACCTCCCTGGCTGACTGGAATCCCATCCCGTCCGGTTCCATGCGCCCGACGTTGCTTGAGGGCGATGTGGTGCTGGTCAATCGCGTCGCGTACGACCTCAAATTGCCCCTCACTGATATTTCCCTGGCGAGACTGGATAACCCCCAGCGCGGAGATGTCGTCACGTTCTCCTCGCCCAAGGACGGCACGCGCTTGATCAAACGCATTGTCGGTATCCCCGGTGATACCCTGGAAATGCGCGACGAGGTGTTGTGGGTCAACGGTACGCCGGCCACCTACAGTAATGGGCAGGACATCAGCGAGCCTATCGCGCCTGGCCAAACAGTTCCGGGGATCAAGGTGACGGAGCGTGCGAACAGCAGCCAGCGCACGGTGCAGTTCATGCCGACAGTACGGGCGCTGCGCGATTTCGGCCCGGTGGTGGTGCCTGCCGACAGTTACTTCATGCTGGGCGACAATCGCGATAACAGCGATGACTCCCGTTATATCGGGTTTGTGCCGCGTCGGCTGTTGATCGGGCATGCGCACCATATCCTGGCGTCAGCGCAGATCCTGGATCACTGGATGCCACGATTGGGTCGATTTGGCGCGCCGATCCTGTAGTGGGCTGATCACGCGTTTGCGCTGAGCGCCCGCAGTGCAAAACCCGCAATGCGCTCCAGCTGCTCAGTGGTGGCGCCGGCCTTGCTGGCGACTTTCATGCCGCTGAGGGTGGCCATCAGAAAATCACACGCGCCCGAGCGATCGGTGCCGACGGTCAATTCGCCTTGTTCCTGCGCACGCTCCAGTGTCTGTTCGAATGCATTGCGCAAGCGTTCGGCGCTGTGGGCGGTGAGTTGATTGATCTCATCATCTTCCAGGCCGAACTCGCAGATGGCATTGACGCCCATGCAACCCGCCGTTCCTTCCCGCAGGGCGCGGGTGGCGAAGGATTGCAGGGTGTCGTGCAGTGCCTGCAGCGGGGTCGGGCCCTGGTTCAGGCGCTCGATCAAGTCGTCGACGCCGGTGCGCTGATACTCGGCCATCGCCAGCAGGTACAACTGGCGTTTGTCGCCAAAGGTGTTGTACATGCTCTGGCGGCTCAGTCCCATGGCCTGCATCAGTTCTTCAGTCGAGGCCGCGGCAAAACCCTTGTCGCAGAAAACCCGGATGGCCTCGCGCAGCACCTGGTCGCGGTCGAATGCTCTGGGTCTTGCCATGGTTACCTCGGGGGAAATTGCAGGTGAAGGCTCAGGCCAGGTAGCCGCCATCGATGGTCATGCTTGTGCCGGTGACAAATGCCGCTTCTTCGGACGCGAGATAAGCAACCATGCCGGCAACATCGTCGGCGGTACCTACGCGGCCCAAGGGGATCAGGCTTTTGATCATGTCCGCATGGGGCCCGTCTGCCGGGTTCATGTCGGTGCTGGTCGGGCCCGGCTGCACGTTGTTGACGGTGATGCCGCGCGGCGCGAAATCAATCGCCAGGCCGCGGATCATACCGGCGATCGCCGACTTCGTCATGCTATAGACGCTGGAGCCCGGGAAGCCCGAACGTTGGGCGACCACGCTGCCGACGGTGATTATTCGGTCACCCGTATGCATCACCGCCGAGCTGGCCTTGGCCGCCGCAAACGTGGCCCGCACATTGACCGCAAACATTCGGTCGAAGTCTTCCAGGCTGAAGGTGTCGACGGTACCCATCAGCAGGATCCCGGCGTTGTTGACCAGGATATTCAAGGCGCCGAAATGCTCGACAGTGGCCGCGACCGCCCGATCTATTGCCGCCACATCGGCGCTGTCGGCCTGAATCGCCAAGGCTTTTCCGCCCTTGCTTTCGATCAGGCCAACCAGCGCTTGCGCCTTGTCGGCAGAGGAGGAATAGGTAAACGCGACCGCTGCACCTTCAGCTGCAAGCCGGCGGACAATCGCTTCGCCGATACCGCGGGAACCGCCGGTGACCAGGGCGACTTTGTGGTTGAAGCGAGGGGTGTGAGCTGTCATGGGGGAGGCCTGAAGTTTAGTGGATTAAATAATCCACTAAACCGTACCAGCCTGGAAATACTTAGCCAAGCTGTTTTTGGATTAATTAATCTTTAACTGCCGGATGTGCTCTCGAATCCGTCATCAGACGCCGGTCATTTCAGGTAGCTGTAGGTCAACCTGAACTCCGACAGCGCCGGGTGCTCGGTTTTCCACTGGCGGCCATACGCCTTGGCTGTTTCCATTTCTTCGGCAGTCAGCGCGCTGGCCAGTTGTTGCAGGTAGCCTGCGGCATCGGCGTGCCGTGGGTTTTGCCGGGTACTGTCCATGACCAGCCAGTAGAGCCCATAGGCGTGGATTTTGTTCTCGGGGTAGTGATAGCGGTTGGTGCCACTTTCATCGATATCGAACCCGCCGAGTGCACCGGCATAGGTCATGACGCCATCAAGGTCATTCAGCGCCAGCCGTTTTTCCAGGTGTATGCGCTGGTAGGAGAGGTTGCGGTAGTAGGTCTGCATGTTGGCCAGCCACTTCATCGCTGGCGGGAAGCCCTTGAAGGCCGCATACCTGAGCATGGAGTCGCGGTTGTCACTGGCCTCCGGGTTTTTGTCGTACAACAGCGCCGCAATGTAATAGGCCTCGGCGCAGCCGGCATCACCTGCCTTTCTCAGCCACGAGCGATCTTTGGTCAGTTCATACAGCTGCAGCATCGCTGCGCCGTCGCCAGCATCGGCACCTGCCTGGGCGAGGGTCTTGGCCTTGGCCAGGTTGGTTTCGCCACCCAGGCGCATCAGGGCGTACACATGATCCTGGGCAGCGGCCAGGCGGTACCACGCCTGGGCCTCGGGGTCGACACTGCCGACCCGGCGCCGGATGGCTTCGCCCAGGGCGTATTGGGACGGCGCATCGCCGGCCGAGGCGGAGATGGTCAGGTGGATTTCGCACTCTTCGAATTCACCGAGTTGATACAACTCGAGACCCCGCTGCTTGGCTGCCTGTTGCTGGCTCGTCAAATGTGAAATCAGCGCATTCAGCGAGTTGAGCAAATCAAACAGCGTGGTCAGTGCATCGGAATGGGTATACATGATCATTACCTGTATCGGGATACGTTGTCCGATAAAGGTAGGTGGGGCGGTGGGGTCCCAGGTGACAGATAGTTATCGGCAGGAGCGCTGCCTTTCCCGCGCTCCGGGCAACCCCTCAAGCGCTACGGCTGCCACGTATTGCCTGGTCCAGAAACAACGCCGCATTCGCCACGGCCTGCATGCCTTCGGGCAAGATTGCCGCAAACAAATGCCAGACATGAAACATCCCAGGCCAAACCTCCAGCGACACGCGTACCCGGTTTTCCCCCAGGTGGGTGGCCAGGCGCATGGCGTCGCTGAGCATGACTTCGTTTTCGCCGATCTGCACCAGAATGGGCGGCAATCCCCGGACGTCCGCGAACACCGGCGATGCATCGGGATCATTCGGCAGCGCGCCGTTGAGAAACGCTTTTGCAAGCAGCGTCAGCCCCAGGCGGGAGGCTTGCGGGTCGAGGCCGTCACGGTTGTCGATGGAGGCGCCGGTGTGTTCCAGGTTGGCCCACGGCGACAAGGCGGCGCCCCCGGCGGGCAGTGGCAGGCCTGCGTTGCGGGCCTTGACCATCACCGACACCACCATTGCGCCGCCGGCCGAATCGCCCGAGAACACGATGGACCTGGGGTCATTGCCCTGGTCGAGCAGCCAGCGATAAGCCTGCAACGTGTCATCAATAGGTACGGGGAACGGATGCTCGGGCGCCAGGCGGTAGTCGGGCAGGTAGACTTTTGCACCCAGCAGTTTTGCGAAGTGGCCGGCAAGGCCCAGGTAGCCCCGCGGGCTGCCGCCGACATAACCACCGCCGTGGATGTAAAGCAGCACCTGGTCACCCTCAAACCCATCAGGCACGACCATCATGCCCGGTACGCCACCCATATCGACGTCACAAAAGCTGACACCGGCGGGAATCGGATGGGAACAAAGCACCTGCTCATAAGCCTTGCGCTGCTCATTGAGGGTGAGGGTGGTTTCCTGGCCCGTGAGAAATGGGCCGAAGTCAGCGGCGCAGGCAACCCACGCGTCGAGATGGGCCTGGACAAGGGGAGTGAATGCCATGGGGGAGAACCTCATAAAGTGATCCCGATACCGGGATTAGCGATTGAGGTTCTATTTTATGGATTCTATTGGAGAACGAATTTCACCACTGCGGCGCCTGTGGGGATCAGCTGCCGCTGTCAGTGCGACGGCTGCTGACTTCAGCCGGCACATCATCCCCGGCCATGCGCTTGCGGAACAACGCGGTGCGTGCCAGCAGCAATGTGGTCACCGGCACTGTGATCGACAGCAGGATCGGGATCAACCAACCGTGCAACACCGGCCCGGACTTGAGCACCGAAAAGTAGATGATCGAGGCCAGCGCCACACACCAGGCGCCCAAGGTCGAAGCCAACGCCGGCGGGTGCATGCGCTGGAAGAAGTCTTTCATCCGCAACAACCCAATCGCCCCAATCAGCGCAAACAGGCTGCTAAGCACCAACAATACCGCGACGATCACTTCAACCCACAGCGGCAACACATCGACATTGATCATTCGATCACCTCCCCACGCAGCAGGAATTTCGCCAGGGCAAACGACCCCACAAAGCCAAACAGCGCAATCAACAGCGCCGCTTCAAAATACGTGTCACTGGCATACCGAATACCCAGCACCAGCATCATCAGCATGGCCAGGATGTACAGGTAATCCAGCGCCAGCACCCGGTCTTGGGCCGACGGGCCTTTGAACAGGCGCACCAGGGTCAGCACCATGGCCAGGGAGAACAGGAACAGGCTGAACAGGATCGCATTGGAGAGCAGGGCGCTCATTCGAAGATCTCCATCAGGGGCCGTTCGTAGGCGTGTTTGAAGTGCTCGATAAACTGCGCTTCGTCATCCAGGTCGAACACGTGGATCAGCAGGACGCTGCGGTCCAGGGCCAGTTCCGACCATACGGTGCCCGGCGTCACGCTGGTGATCATCGCCAGCACGGCCAGGCCGTTGGCATCCCGCAGGTCCAGGGGGATCTTGATAAAGCGCGAACGCGGTGGGCGCGAGCCGCAGGTCAGGATGCCCCAGGCCACGGCGAGGTTGGAGATGATCACGTCACGCCCCACCAGGAAGAACAAACGGATGATCACCCCCGGGCGGCGGATGCGGATCGGCAACGGGCGCAGCGGCGCCATCATCAGCGGTGCGGCAAAGCCGAGGATTGCCCCCAGCAGCAGGTTGCCGGGGCTGACGGACAGGTTCAGCACCAGCCACAACAACCACAATGCCAATGACAGCCACGGGGCAGGGAACAGGCGCTTCATGGCTGCACCTCCAGGGCGGCGGCCTTGGCTTCAGGGCTCGGCACCGGACGCGTCGCCATGACCGCCATCACATAGTGTTCCGGGTTGTTCAGGCTCTCGGCGGCCGCCTGGGTATAGCGCATCAGCGGCTCGGCCTTGAAGGTCAGGGCGATGCTCAGGCCCAGCAGGAAGAAAATCGGCACGCATTCGAAGCGGCGCAGCAGCGGCGATGGACGTTCTTCCGGGGTCCAGAAACGCTGGATGCCGAGGCGGGCAAAGGCGATCAGCGAAGCCAGGCCGGAGAAGATCAGCAGTGCCACCAGGCCCCAGGCGGCCGGACGCACCGGTTCGTCGATGGCATTGCCCAGGCCCATCGGGTTGATCAAGGCGCTGAGCAGGCTGAGCTTGCCGATAAACCCGGACAGCGGCGGCATGCCGATGATCAGCAGGGCGCAGGCGATAAAACTCAGGCCGAGGAACGCCACCGTCCAGGGAATCACCTGGCCGACCACGGCTTTCTGTTCATCGTCGAGGTTGGTGCCGGGCGGTGGATGCAGGGATTCCATGGCCTTGGGCAGGGCTTCGATTTCGTCGTCCAGGGGCATGTCGTTGGCCGAGCGCGAACGCTCGATCAATTCGGCCAGCAGGAACAGCGCGCTCAGCGCCAGGGTGGAACTGACCAGATAAAACAGCGCCCCGGCGGTCAGGCTTGGCTGGGCAAACCCCACCGCCGACAGCAGGATCCCGGCGGACACCAGGATGCTCAGGCTGGCCATGCGTTCCAGGCGTTGCGCCGCGATCATCGCCAGCGCCGCGCAGACGATCGTTGCCATGCCGCCGTAGATCAGCCAGTCGCCGCCAAACAGTGCCGAGGCACCCGCCTGGCCGGAGAACAGCAGGTTCCACAGACGCAGCACGGTGTACACGCCGACCTTGGTCATGATCGCAAACATCGCCGCCACTGGCGCACTGGCCGAGGAGTAGGCAGGCGCCAGCCAGAAGTTCAGCGGCCACATCCCGGCCTTGGCCAGGAAGGCGACGGCGAGGATGCCCGCACCGGCATGCAGCAGGCCGCGATCGGCTTCCGGCACCAGGGGGATTTTCAGTGCCAGATCGGCAAAGTTCAGGGTACCGGTGACGCCATAGATCAGCGCCGCGCCAATCAGGAACAAGGTCGAGGCCAGCAGGTTGATCGAGATGTAATGCAGCCCCGCCGACACCCGCGCCCGGCCGGAACCGTGGAGCATCAGGCCGTAGGACGCCGCCAGCAGCACTTCGAAAAACACGAACAGGTTGAACAGGTCGGCGGTCAGAAAGGCGCCATACAGGCCCATCAACTGAATCTGGAACAGTGCATGGAAGCTGGTGCCGGCGCGGTCCCAACGGGCCATGGCAAACAACAGCGCGCTGACGCCGATGATCCCGGTGAGCACCAGCATCATCGCCGAGAGTTGGTCCACCACCAGCACGATGCCGAACGGCACCTGCCAGTTGCCCGGCAGGTACACACCGATGGAGCCGGGGCCGCCTTTCTGGGTCCAGTACAGCAACAGCACGGCGATGCCCAGGCCCACCATGCTGGAGAACAGGTTGATCCGCGCCTTGAGCGGGCGGTGCTTCTCGCCGAGCATCAGCATCAGCGCGGCGGTCAGCAACGGCAGCAGGATCGGCGCGATGATCAGTTGATTCATCCAGGTCATTCCTTGGGCTCCCGGCCGTCCACATGGTCAGTGCCGGTCAGGCCCCGGGATGCCAGCAGCACCACCAGGAACAGTGCGGTCATGGCGAAGCTGATCACGATTGCCGTCAGCACCAGGGCCTGGGGCAGCGGATCGGTGTAGTTGAGCAAGTCTTGCGGCACGCCATCCTTGATGATCGGCTCCTTGCCGATAAACAGGCTGCCCATGCTGAAGATGAACAGGTTGACCCCGTAGGAGAGCAGGCACAGGCCCATCACCACCTGGAACGTCCGTGGCCGCAGGATCAGCCAGACGCCGGAGGCCGCCAGGACCCCAATGGCAATTGCGATGACTTCTTCCATCAGGCGGCTCCTCCTGGGCTGGCAACGGCTTTCGCCTGGTTGCTGGGTTTATGGGCGCGCACCGATTGGTGGCCGAGGGCGGTGAGCATCAGCAAGGTCGAGCCGACCACCATGGCGTACACACCGACGTCGAAGAACAGCGCGCTGGCGACGTGGATGTCCCCCAGCACCGGCAGGCTGAAGTGCCAGGTGTGCGTGGTGAGGAACGGGTAGCCGGCGAGCAGTGCGCCCAGCCCGGTCAGGGTTGCCGACAACAAGCCAAAGCCCATCCAGCGCATCGGCCGCAGGCTCATCTGCGCCTCGACCCACTGGGTACCGGCGACCATGTATTGCAGGATGAACGCGACGGACATCACCAGGCCGGCGACAAACCCGCCGCCCGGTTGGTTGTGCCCACGCATGAACAGGTAGAACGAGACAACCAGCGCAATCGGCAGCAGCAGGCGCACCAGCACCGCCGGCACCATCATGAAGCCCAGGGCGGTGTCGCTGGCCTGGCGCGGGTTGATCAGGTCGGTGGCCACGTCGGGTGCCAGTTGGCGCTGTTGCGCGGGCAGTTCCATGCTTTCCTTCGACGGACGGAAGCGGCGCAGCAGGGCGTAGACGGTCAGCGCCACGGCGCCGAGCACGGTGATTTCTCCCAGGGTGTCGAAGCCCCGGAAGTCCACCAGCATCACGTTCACCACATTGCTGCCACCGCCTTCTGGCAGGGCACGGCTGAGGTAGAAGGAGGAGATGTCGTTGGGGGTCTGGCGGGTCAGCATCGCGTAGGAGAGCAGCGCCATGCCGCCACCGACCACGGTGGACAGCAGGAAGTCCCGCAGGCGGCGGATGCGTGCCTTGCGCAGCGAGCTGGGCAGTGGGGAAACTTCTTCGATCCGCCGTGGCAGCCAGCGCAGGCCCAGCAGGATCAGCACGGTGGTGACCACTTCCACCACCAGTTGCGTCAGCGCCAGGTCTGGCGCCGAGAACCAGACGAAGGTCACGCAGGTCACCATCCCGCACACGCTGACCATGGTCAGGGCTGCCAGCCGGTGGTACTTGGCTTGCCAGGCGGCGCCCAGGGCGCAGGCGATTGCCAGCAGCCACAGGGTGACGAACACGATGGAGCCCGGGATCTTCGGCCGGTCGCCCCAACTGATGCCGCTGTAGAGCATCGGGATCAACCCGGCGATCACCGCCGCCAGCACCAGCAGGAACAGCTGGGTTTGCAGGCGTTTGGTGCTGATGCGTTTTTCGATCTTGCGCACCCCGCGCATCATCACCACCAGGCAGCGCTCGAAGCCGCGCTTGCCATTGAAGTAGCTGATGATCGGCGGGTATTTGAAGCGGCCCAACTTGAGTTGCTTGCGCAGCAGCAGATAGAGCACCACGCCGCCGGACATGGCCACCAGGCTCATGATCATCGGCGCGTTCCAGCCGTGCCAGATGGCGAGGCTGTATTCCGGCAGTTCGCCGCCGACCACCGGCAGGGCCGCTGCGGCGAGGATCGAACCGACCACCTGGGCCGGGAAAATCCCCACCAGCAGGCAGGTAAACACCAGCAACTCCACCGGCGCACGCATCCAGCGTGGCGGCTCGTGCGGGGTGTGGGGCAGGTTGGTGGCCTTGGGGCCGAAGAACACATCCACGGTAAAGCGCAGGGCATAGGCCACGCTGAAGGTACCGGCGATGGTGGCGATGACCGGCAGGGCGATTTCCACCCAGGCGGTGGCGGAGATAAATACGGTCTCGGCGAAGAACATTTCCTTGGACAGGAAACCGTTGAGCAGCGGCACGCCGGCCATGGACGCACTGGCGACCATCGCCAGGGTGGCGGTAAACGGAATCAGCTTGAACAGGCCGCTGAGCTTGCGGATGTCACGGGTGCCGCTTTCGTGGTCGATGATCCCCGCCGCCATGAACAGCGACGCCTTGAAAGTGGCGTGGTTAAGGATATGGAATACGGCGGCGACAGCGGCCAGCGGGCTGTTGAGGCCCAGCAGCAAGGTGATCAGCCCGAGGTGGCTGATGGTGGAGTAGGCCAGCAGGCCTTTGAGGTCGTTCTGGAACATGGCGCAATAAGCGCCGAGCAGCAGGGTAATGGCACCGGCACCGCCGACAATCCAGAACCACTCTTCGCTGCCGGACAGCGACGGCCACAGGCGGGCCAGCAGGAACACGCCGGCCTTCACCATCGTTGCCGAGTGCAGGTAGGCCGACACCGGCGTCGGTGCAGCCATGGCGTGGGGCAGCCAGAAGTGGAAGGGGAATTGCGCGCTTTTGCTCAGGGCGCCGATCAGCACCAGGGCGAGCATGATCGGGTACAACGAATGGGCACGGATCTGATCACCGGCAGCCAGGACCTGGTCCAGGTCGTAGCTGCCGACGATATGCCCGAGCAGCATCACCCCCGCCAGCAGGCACAAGCCGCCCGCGCCGGTGACCATCAGCGCCATATAGGCGCCACGCCGGGCATCGGCGCGGTGGTGCCAGTAGCCGATCAGCAGGAACGAGAACAGGCTGGTGAGCTCCCAGAAAAACACGATCTGGATCAGGTTGCCGGAGATCACCAGGCCGAGCATCGCACCCATGAAGGCCAGGAAAAACGCGAAGAAGCGCGGCACCGGGTCTTCCGGCGACATGTAATACCGGGCGTACAGCGACACCAGGGTCCCGATGCCCAGCACCAGCATCGAGAACAACCAGGCAAAACCGTCCATGCGCAATACGAAGTTCAGCCCGAGGCTGGGCAACCACATGAATTCTTCACGTATCACGCCACCATGGGCGATCTGGGGGTACAGCAGGGCGACTTGAACCGTCCCGACCAGGGCCACAAGGCCGGCCAGCAGGGACTCTGTGTTGCGTGCGTTGTGCGGCAGCAAGGCCGCCAGACAGCTGCCGATAAAAGGCAGAAGCAGTAGAACTATCAGGGACATAGGCTTCTAATCTGCGGGAGTTTGGGATGCATCATACGTGCCGGAATCTTGATCACCAAACGGCAAGATGTGGCAGGATCCTACAAGGTAGGCTGAAAAAGGCTGTTTGGCATTGTTTCAATGCCTGTATCCAGGGAAGGTATGCTGTTCAAAGGTTTTTTTCAGCCTGTTGCATAAGGACGTGTGATGACCCAGCGATTGCTCCACCTTGACCATGTCGCCTGCAGCCTGCCGGATGGACGCAGCCTGTTCGACAACCTGAACCATGCCTTCAGCGCCCGTGCGACCGGCCTCGTGGGGGCCAACGGGACTGGCAAGTCCTTGCTGGGCGCAATGCTCGCGGGCACCCTGCAGCCCACCCGCGGGCATGTGCGCCGCGAGGGCAGTGTGTACGCGGTGACGCAACTGTTGGAGCCCGAACGTTATCCCAGCGTGGCGGCGCTGGCAGGTGTCGACCAAGTGCTGGCAGCGTTGGCGCGCATCGCCGAGGGCAGCGTGGACGAACACGACCATGCACTGGCCGTTGATCAATGGGATTGCGCGCCTCGACTGGCGGCGGCCCTGGAGCAAATCGGCCTGGGGCACTTGACTGCCGACTCGCCAACCGCGGCCCTCAGTGGCGGCGAACGCCAGCGCGTCGCTTTGCTGGGCGCCTGGTTGTCGAGGGCAGACTGGTTGATCCTCGATGAGCCCAGCAACCACCTGGACATTGATCAGCAGCACAAGCTTGCCCAGCAGATTGATCGGTGGCCCGGCGGCCTGGTGCTGATCAGCCATGATCGCGGGCTGCTGGAGCACATGGACGAGATTGTCGAACTGTCGCCCAAGGGCTTGGCGGTGTACGGCGGTAATTACAGCCACTATGCGGCGACACGGGAGCAGGAGCAGCAGGCGTTCCAGTCGGCGTTGCAGTGGGAGCGCGCGCACGCCAAACGTGAGCAGCGTGAAGCGGTCATCCAGATGGAGCGTCAGCAGCGCCGCAATGCCCGGGGCGACCGCCAGGCCCGGGATGGCAACCAGACCAAACTGATCACCAACGCCCAGAAAGAGCGCAGTGAAAACAGCCAGGGCAAGTTGCGCCTCAACCAGCAGCTGGCGCGTGAGCAGCAACAGCAGCGGATCGCCGAGGCGCGTGCGCGGTGTGCGCCCGAGATCCAGCGCATGATGCTGTCGCCGGAAAGCGTGGTGCCCCAGGGCAAGCTGGTGTTGCAGTTGAACGACGTGGTGTTGCCGTTTGGCAGCCCGGCGCCGATCAATCTCACCCTGACCGGCCCGATGCGCATGGCGATCCTGGGAGCCAATGGCAGTGGCAAGTCGACCCTGCTGCGGGTGATTGCCGGCCAGTTGCCGGTGGCTGCCGGTGAGTTGGTGCGCAGTTGTCATATCGGCTGGCTGGACCAACACGCCGGGCTGGAGCACCCCGAGCGCACGGCGGTGCAATGGCTTTACGAAAGTAATCCGCTACTGGCGGAAAGCGAAGCGCGTACCCGGCTGGCGCAAATGGGCATCGATGCCGACCGGGCGGTCCTCGATACGCGCCAACTGAGCGGCGGCGAGCGTCTGAAAATTGCCCTGGCCGCACAGCTCTACGCCGAGCATCCGCCGCAATTGTTGTTGCTGGACGAACCCGACAACCATCTGGACTTGCCCAGCCGGATTGCCCTGGAGCAAATGCTCAATCAGTACCAGGGCGCGCTGATTGTGGTGTCCCATGACGAGGCGTTCCTGCAGGCCATCAACCTGGACGGTGAGTTGCGCCTCTGAGGCCGTTCAACCCTGGTTTTCATGTTCCAGTTCGGCCTGGGGCTCGGCGAGCCGCTGACGGCGGGTTTTCATCTCACTGACAATCACCGCCGCCACGATCAACGCCGCGCCCACCATGGCAATCGGCGGGAAGCGCTCCCCGGCAATCCGCCCGACTACGCCGGCCCACACCGGCTCCCCGGCATAAATCAGCGTGGCGCGAGTCGGCGAGACGCTTTTCTGCGCCCAGTTCATCGCCACCTGAATCACCGCGCTGGTCAGCCCCAGGCCCACCGCGCTGAACAGCAGCAACCAGGAAAACCCCGGCAGCGCCTCGCCCATCGGCACCACCATCAGGAACGACAGCACCGACGCCGTGGCCAGTTGCACCACCGTTACCCGGCGTACATCCACCTGCCCGGCAAAGGCGCTGATCAGGATGATCTCGGCGGCAATCGCTACCGCACCGATCAACGTGGCGATTTCACCGGGGCTGAAATTCAATGATGCCCCGGCCGGGCCGGTCAGCAGCATCAGCCCGGTAAACGCGAGCATGATGCCGATGCTCGGCATCAACCCCGGCCGCCGTCCCAGTACCAGCCATTGCAGCAGCGGCACGAATGGCACATACAGCGCAGTAATAAATGCCGACTGGCTGCTCAGGATCGTCTGCAAGCCAATGGTCTGCAAACCGTAGCCGAACATGATCGCCACACCGATAAAGCAGCCAGCCTTCAATTCAAACAGCGTCAGGTTCCGCAGGCTGCGGAATGAGAACGCCCCGACGATGAGCGCCGCTGCAGCAAAACGCAGGCCGACGAAAAACATCGGGCCGCTGACCGCCATGGCGTGCTGCACCAGCAAAAAGGTGCCGCCCCAAAACATGGTGATCACCACCAATACACATTCGGCTTTGCTGAAACGGGAAAACAATGGGGAGGTGGTCATGGCGGCTCGGTCTTGCACAGGAAGGGCGCGGACCGCACAATGCGCCGCAAGCTGGGCAGTATACTGCGCAACCCCACCCTGTGAGCAATATAGTGCACAAAGAAAATCCGCAACGGGCCTCGGTCCTGCAACACGTCAGCCAGAACGTTCGGCGCCTGCGCCATGCGGCTGAGTTGAGCCAGACGGCGCTGTCCGAAAAATCCGGCGTCAGCCGGCGCATGCTGGTGGCAATCGAGGCGGGGGAGAAAAACGTCAGCCTGTCGACCCTCGACCGGGTGGCCGAAGCCCTGGACGTGGCCTTCAGCGACTTGATCCAGGCCCCGGATGCCGCTGATCACAGCCGTATCAACGAACTGGCCTGGGCCGGTGACATCCCCGGCAGCAAAGCCGTGCTGCTGGCCAAGGCCACCGCGCGTCGCGAGGTGGAACTATGGGAGATGCGCCTGGAGCCCGGCGATCGCTACATGCCTGAACCGGACCCCGAGGGTTGGAGCGTGCAGTTGTTTGTGTTCGAAGGCACCCTGACGCTGGTGCTGGGGGATGAGGAAAAAAACGTCGCCACCGGTGAGTTCCTGATGTTCGCCAGCCGCTACCTTCACGCCTATCGCAATGACGGCGACGTGGCGGTGCGGTTTGTGCGCAACGTGGTGATTTAAGACTCTTGGCTTTGAGTGTTGTCAACTGTCAGATTTCACAGCTTACATCAGCGTTGGATTGAATCTAGTGTGGGAGTTACTGCTCAGAGAACTGGCTCAATCGGAGCGCGGGCGGAAGGGGCAGTTGGCTTCACTAAATGGAGAGCACACTGATGACAGCGCAAGACTCAAAGCACATCAAGAGTAGTGACTTGCTTCCCCGTCCACGCATTAATCCCTCTCACGGGAACCATGTGAATTATCCCGAGATGCAGGGTGGGCAAGCCTCGATCATTATTCCCGCGTATCCGGGACTGGCTATCGGGCAAACAATCAGGTGGACGGTCAGGGGGAACGGCTTGCTGTTTGGTCACATCGAGGTAAAGTCGCTGGAGCACCAATACAAAGATGTTGTGAACGGTATTGTCTTCCGCCGTGAGGTGGTGGAGGCAAAATATGGCGTGCGTCAAGATGGACATGACGAGCGCCTTTCTGACCATAGTTTTTATATCGTGGACGACCGTCCTGCCGATGCCTGAGTGGTAGCGAGTTGGCTTTCAATACCGAAGTCAGTGTCGCCGGTATTGAAAGCCACCACGGGGCCTTGCTCCCGGATGATCAACTGTTGGCAGCGCAACAGTGGTTGGACACTTTGCTGTTTTGAACCGCCAACGACTTCCCTGATATACCGGCAACCCGGTGATTTCATTGCACATTGCATTCGGGCACGACTCCTGCAATCACTCCAGTATCTCTCTGGAGCCTGGAGTCGGCCCATGTCAGCCCAACCCCTACAACCTGCCCACATCATCCGTTCGGACGCCGAGGCCATTGCGGTTGCCACCGAGTTGGCCAAGCGTTTTGCCGTGGACGCCGGCGTGCGTGACCGCGAGCGACGCCTGCCGGTGGCCGAGCTGGACGAATTCTCCGCCAGTGGCCTGTGGGGCATCACCATTCCCAAGGCCTACGGCGGCGCGGGAGTGTCCTATGTGACGGTGGCCGAGGTGATCAAGCTGATCTCCGCCGCCGACCCGTCCCTGGGGCAGATTCCGCAGAACCACCTGGGCGTCGTCGACATCCTCCTGCAAACCGCCAGCGAGGAGCAAAAGCAGCACTACTTCGCCAAGGTCCTGCTGGGCTATCGGTTCGGCAATGCCTTCTCCGAAGCCAAGAGCAAGAACGCCGGCACGTTTGACACACAAGTGCGCTTTGACGGCGACAGTGCGTACATCAACGGCGAGAAGTTCTACTGCACCGGCGCACTGTTCGCCCATATCGTGCCGACGGTGGGCGTCAACGAAAAAGACCAGGCGTTCATCGCCTTTGTCGAACGGGACGCGCCGGGCCTGCAAGTGATCGACAGCTGGGACGGCTTCGGCCAGCGCACCACCGCCAGCGGCGGCGTGACCCTCGACGGTGTGAAGGTGCCGCTGAGTGCGGTGATCCCCGCCCACCAGGCCTTCGACCAGCCCACCGCCAACGGCCCGATTTCGCAGATCATCCAGGCGGCCGTCGACACCGGCATCGCCCTCGGGGCCCTGGAACAAGCCAAGATTCATGCACGCCAGGCCCGGCCCTGGATCGACAGCCAGCAGGATCACGGCTGGCAAGACCCGTTCACCATCGCCGCCATCGGCGACCTGGAATGGCGGGTCCACGGCACCGAAGCGATCCTCGCCAAGGCCGGCATTGCCGTCGACCAGGCCCTGGCCAACCCCAACGAAGACACCGTGGCCAATGCCTCGTTGGTCGTCGCCCAGGCCAAAGTGCTGTCGGCGGAAACCGCCTTGCTCGCCAGCAGCAAACTCTTCGAACTGGCCGGCACCCGCTCGGTGTCCGGCAAGCACAACCTCGACCGCTTCTGGCGCAACGCACGTACCCACACCCTGCACGACCCGGCCCGCTGGAAATACCACCTGATCGGCAACTTCGTGCTCAACGGCGTCAAGCCCGCACGCCATGCCTGGAACTGAGGAGCTGCATCCATGACCGCACTGAATCAGGCGCGCCAACTGCTGGAAAGCACCCGGCGCTTTGTCGAGAAAAGTGATGACCCCTACGTGATCAGCCGCTTTGGCGATTTGCAGATTCGCGTGGAGGTAGCGGCTGCTTTGTTTGAGCGTGCCGAAACCCACCCAGGCCCGGTGGCCCTCACAGAAGCCCAGATAGCGGCTGCCGAGGCCCTCATCGCTGCCAGCAACGCCGAATTCGAACTCACCGGCCAGCGTACTGCGCTGCCGCCGACCCTTGATGATCCCCTGCGCTGGAAATACCAGATTGTCGGCAACTACCACCTCAACGGTGTCGCCCCCCGGAGTAACGTTTAATGCCTCGTGAAATCCGTTTGAATGCTTTCGACATGAACTGTGTCGGCCACCAGTCGCCGGGCCTGTGGGCCCACCCGCGTGACCGCTCATGGCAGTACAAGGACCTGGAATACTGGACCGACCTGGCAAAAATTCTCGAGCGCGGCAAGTTCGACGGCCTGTTCATCGCCGACGTGCTGGGCATCTACGACGTCTATAACGGCAACGGTGACGCAGCGATTCGCCAGGCGACCCAGGTGCCGGTCAACGACCCGCTGTCGCTGATCGCACCCATGGCGCTGGTCACCGAACACCTGGGTTTTGGCCTCACCGCTTCACTGTCCTTCGAACACCCGTACCCGTTCGCCCGGCGCCTTTCCACCCTCGACCACCTGACCAAGGGCCGCGTCGGCTGGAACATCGTCACCTCGTACCTGGAAAGCGGCGCGAAGAACCTCGGCCAGAAAGCCCAGACCGAACACGATGCGCGCTACGACTACGCCGAGGAATACCTGGAGGTTTGCTACAAGCTCTGGGAAGGCAGCTGGGAAGAGGGCGCGGTGTTACGCGACCGCGAACGGCGGATCTTCAGCGACCCGAGCAAGATCCACGAGATCCGCCACGTCGGCAAACACTTCCAGGTGCCCGGCATTCACCTGTGCGAACCGTCGCCACAACGCACGCCGGTGCTGTACCAGGCCGGGGCGTCGAGCCGTGGCAAACAGTTCGCCGCCGAACAGGCCGAATGCGTGTTCGTTGCCGCACCGTCGAAAGTGCTGCTGAAGAAAACCGTTGCCGATATCCGCCGCCGTGCGGCCGAGGCGGGGCGTGACCCGAAGAAAATCCTGATCTTCAACTTGCAGACGGTGATCGTTGGCGAGACTGATGCCAAGGCCAAGGCCAAGTTCGACGAATACAAATCCTATGTCAGCTACGAAGGCGCGATGGCCCTGATCTCCGGCTGGACCGGCATCGACTTCAGCCAGTTCAAGCCCGATGAACCCCTCAAGCATGTGCATACCAACGCCATTCAATCGGCGGTGGAAGCCTTCTCCACTGCCGACCCGAACAAGGTCTGGACCCCGAATGAACTGGCAGACTGGGTCGGCATCGGCGGCTTCGGCCCGTTGTTCGTCGGCGGCCCGGAAACCGTGGCCGATCTGTTGCAGGAATGGGTTGAAGATACCGATGTGGACGGCTTCAACCTGGCCTATGCACTGACCCACGAGACCTTTATCGACGCGGTCGAGTTACTGGTGCCGGAGTTGCAGAAGCGCGGCGTGTACAAGACCGAATATGCCCAGGGCACCCTGCGGGAGAAATTGTTTGGGGACGGCGCGCGGTTGGCGGACAACCATCCGGGGGCCAGCTATCGTGATTTGTCGGGTGTACATAAAACAAATGTGGGAGCGGGCTTGCTCGCGAATGCGGACTGACATTCAGCATTGATGTTGCCTGACGCACCGTTTTCGCGAGCGAGTCGAGCCGTCCCACCGCCGCCCACATAAATCCGGCCAGCGGACCACCGCATGCTTGTTTCACCAATAGGAGCATCACCCTATGAGCGTGCATGAACTTGAACTTGCGCTGGATGTGGAATGGCCCGCCGAACGGGTCACGGTGTTGCCCGAGGCGTTGGCGCAGTTGCGCCATTGGGCACAGGTGACCCCGTTGCACAGCGCCCTGCGCCACAAACGTGACGGCCAGTGGTATGCCTGGCGCTGGATTGATGCGTTGCGGGATGTCGAGCGCCTGGCTGATGGCTTGCGTCAGCAGGGCTTTACCGAGCAGTCGCGGCTGGCCCTCAGCGGTGCCTTCGAACCCGGCCTATTGCTGCTGGCCCTGGCCGCCCAGGTGATCGGTGGCCAGATCCTGACCCTGGCGGATGACCTCGAGCCCGCTGCCCTGCAGCAACAAGTGTGGCGCATCCGGCCTACCCACGCGTATGCCCCTGGGTTCCAGACGTTGGCGATGGTGCGACGGATCGACCCTGTGGACACCTCACAACGGCTCTGTCGCTGGTGGCAGCCTTCGGGCAAGACCGAATTGTGGAGCGGGGAAAGCACCCATTGGCAAGGCGGCCTGGCGACGGTGCTGGAGCAATGGCTGATTAGCGGCCAGAGCCTGGGCTTCCCGCAGTCGGGCTGAACTAGGCGTCCCGGGTGGATGTGCTGGATACTGCACGGGGCGATTTTTACCACAACCATTCAGGCAGACAGTAAGGGCGCAATTTCATGAGTGAAACCGAACGCGGACAGGCGACGAGCGCCATTCGCAACGCCGATGTGCTGATTGTTGGCGGCGGCCTGAGCGGGACGATGCTGGCGGTGCAGTTGCTGCGCCTGCCGGGCACGCGGCAGATCCTGGTGATCGAGCCGCGCCAGGAACTGGGGCGCGGCGAGGCCTACAGTGCGGTAGAGCTTGGGCACACCTTGAACGGCAACGCCGCGCGCATGAGCGTCGACCCGGACAACGCCGATGACCTGACCCAGTGGCTGACCGCCTACATCGCCGGCGGCGGCTGGCGCGAGTCGGACCAGCAGCACGTGCCCATCAGCGAACTGTTTCCGCCCCGCGGGATTTTTGGCCTGTACGCGCAGCAGCGGCTGGCCGAGGCCAAGGCGATTTCCGCGTCGACCGTCGAGCACATTCGCGCCGAGGTGACAGACCTTGAGGTGGATGAACACGCCACACGGCTGACCTTGAGCGACGGCCAGCAACTGCGCGGTGCCTGTGCGGTATTGGCCACCGGCATGTTCCCGGCGGCACGCACGCCACAGACCGAATCCAGCGGCTTGAATGCCGCTGCCGTCGACCCGTGGGATGTATCGGCCATGACCCAACTGGACCCGCAATCCACCGTGCTGATCATCGGTTCCGGGCTGACCATGGTGGACGCCGTGGTGTCCCTGGAACAGGCCGGCCATCGCGGGCCCATCGAGATTTTTTCGCGCCACGGCCTGTTGCCCCATGTCCGTCGGCAGCCGCCGGCCTGGGTCGACTTCCTGGGAGAAGACCACAGCCTGCGCAGCCCCCGGCAATTGCTGCGGGAGGTGCGGCGCCAATGCCGGCTCGCGCTGGAGCAGGGGATTGACTGGCAAGCGCCGCTGGACACCGTGCGTGCCAACATCGGGCGGTTGTGGAGCCAGGCCAGCGAGGGCGAGAAACGTCAGTTCGTGCGGCATGTGCGGCCCTGGTGGGAAAGCCACCACCACCGTTCGCCGCCGTTGAGTGCCGAGTTGGTGGCGCGGTTGCATGGGGAAGGGCGGCTGCGGATCCGGGCGGCTTCGTACAAGGGGCTGGTACCTTCGCAAGGTGAGGTGACGATCCGCCTGCGTCATCGTGGAGAGCAGGATGTGGTGCAGGTGTCAGGGGCAGCGCTGATCAACTCCAGCGGGATTGAATATGACTGGCGGCGCGTGGCCCGGCCGTTGCCCAGGCAGTTGCTCAAGCGCGGGCTGATTCAGCCCGGGCCGTTGGCGTTGGGGATTGCGGCGGATTTGTCGGGGGCGGTGCTGGATGCCCACGGGAATGTCAGCCGGCGGCTGTTTGCCATGGGCCCGCCGTTGCGCGGGATGTGGTGGGAAAGTACCGCAGTGACGGATGTCGCGATTCAGGCCAAGGCGCTGGCCGCGAGGTTGGCACACCTCTGAATCTAATGTGGGAGCTGGCTTGCCTGCGATAGCGGTGGGTCAGCTGCATCTTTATCAACTGAGAGATTGCTATCGCAGGCAAGCCAGCTCCTACAGGTCGGGTTCATGGACCGACCTTCACAAACCCAGGCTTCAACCCAAACACTTCAACCCCCTGGGCCGTCGACTGCCCGGTGGTCACCGTCACCCGCTCCACCGGCTTATCCATCGCGGCCCGATATTCCACCGTCATCACCCCATCCCCGCGACTGATCGCCTGGGCCGGTACGACAATCGCCTGGTCATTGTTGTAGGTCACAATGGTCAACCGCGCACTCATCCCCAACCTTACCCGTTGCAACTGTTGTGGGGTCAGCTTGGGAATCGACAGGGTCACCGGAAACTGCGCGCTACCCTGGCTGTCGCTGGCAATCGCCAAGCCACTGACCACGCTGACCGATCCCGTCAGCCGTTCCCCATCAAACCCGTCGCCCATCACCTCCACCGCCTGCCCTTGGTGCAACTGGTTGATGTCCAGCTCCGACACCTTGGCGACGATTTTCAGTTTCTCGATATTCGCCAGTCCAAACAGCACCTGGCCCTGGCTGACCTTGCTCCCGGCCTGCACCGGCGCGCTATTGCTCCCGCCGCCCTGGGTCGATGAGTTACTGCCCGGCGCCGGCACCACAATGCCGGAGAACGGTGCCTTGACCTCCTTGCCATCGAGCAGGGTGCGCAGGGCTTCATATTTCACCGTGGCGTTGGTCAGCTCCATATCGGCGATCTGCCGGTATTCGCCCTTGCCTTGTTCAACGGTCTGTTGCAGCTCAGCGCGGGCGGCCGTCAGGTCGAGTTGTTGCTGGGTGGCCTGCTGTTTCAGGTCGTCGAGTTCGTTGCGCGGGATGATGCCGCGCTTGAACAGGTTTTCGCTTTCGGTGAGTTTGCGCTGGGTGTTGCTGGCGGTCATTTCGGCAGTGCGCAGGGTGCGGCGGGCGCGCCCGACTTGCTGGCCGCTGTCCCAGTCCTGCATTTCCTGCACCGTGCGCCGGGCCTTGAGCTGGGCGGAGAGGGCGTCGCGCAGTTGCACTTCGAGGGTGGCCGGGTCCATGCGTAGCAGCACCTGCCCGGCCTCGACCCGCTGGCCCTGTTCCACCAGGTTGGCCTGCACATTACCGTCGAACGGCGCGGTGAGGGTGATGGTGGTGTCAGGCTCGATCTTGCCCACCAGGCCGATCTGATGCACCAGCGGGTCGACCTTCACCGCCAGCCACTGCTCGGCGTTGCCGGGCTGGTTGGCGGCCGGGCTTTGACGGCTGAGCAGCGAGACGCCGACGCCGGCCACCAGCACAATCAACACGACGCCCAACAGGCGCTTCTTATTAGTAGTCATTGAGGGCGATTTCCCAACTTTCCAGCGTCATGCCCAAGGTCAAGTCGAGCTGAGTCTGGGCGTTCAAATAGGCAATCAGCGCATTGAGCCGCGAGTTCTCGGCGTTGCGCAGGTCGGTTTCGAAACTCAATACCTGGAAGTTCGTGGAGCGCCCGGCGCTGAGTTTTTCCCGTTCGATTTCGATCTTGCGCTTGGACAACTCTACCGCCCGCTGGGAAATTTCATACTGGCGCCAGCGAGTGCCCAGGTCGCGCACCACATCGTTGACGTCGCGCTCCAGTTGCTGGCGGGCGTCGGCGATGATGATCTCCTGGTTTTCCACATCGACCCGCGCGTGCACCTCGGCCTGGCGAGTGCTGATGTCGCCGATGGGAATCTGCACCTGCACGCCCGCGTAGCTGTCCCAGCGCCGGTTGCTGTTGTAGCCGTTATCGTCATTGGTGGCGGCCCGAATCTGGTTGGCACCGGCCACCAGGTCCACTTGCCAGCGGCCGGAGTCCTTGGCGATCACCAGGTTGAGGTCGGCCTGCTGGCTGCCGAGCAGGGTGGCGAGGTATTCCGGCTGCTGGTTCTGCGCCAGCACGAAAGCCTGGCGTTTATCGATGTCCATGGGCCTGGCTTCAAGGGCCTCGGTGGCGCGGATCGGTGTCGACAGGTCGAGGGCCAGCAGGCGCAGCAGGGCCAGGCGGCTGGTGTCCAGTTGGTTCTGGGCTTCTTCCACCCCCAGTTGCTGGGTGGCGATATCGGCTTCGGTCTGCACAATCTCGAACTCGGCCATGCGCCCGGCACTGATCAGTGCCTTGTTCACTTCAAGCAAAGTGCCGGAGCGCTTGAGGGCGTCCTGCACGATGCTCAGTTGTTCCTGGGCCCGCAGCAACTCGCGGTAGGTGGCGATGATGTTGCTGATGGTTTGCGCCACGTTGGCCTTGAGGTTCAGGCGGTTGGCCTGTTCCGACAGGCGTGACAGGCGCAGCGGGGCGGTGGTGGCGTCCCAGCCGGCACCGCGCATCAGTGGCTGGATCACTGACAGGTCGAGGCCGTCGCTGCGGTAGCGTCCGGCGCGATCGGCGTTGTTCAGTTGCTGGGTCCAGTTCATGCTCAGGCGCGTGCCGTACTCACCGAGCAAGGTGGCATTAGGCGCGAGGTTAGCGTTGCGGGAGCTGTCTTCAGTGCCTTTAGTCGTGCGGTAGTAGCTGTTCAGGGTCAGCTTGGGGTTGAACGTGTCTTCAGCTACCCGCAGGTCGAATTTCTGCGCCACCCGTTGCAGGTACGCGCTGCGAATCGCCGGGTTGTTGCGCAGGCCCAGGTACACCGCGTCGCCCAGGGTCAGGGTGGTGGACTGGGCATTCAGCGACACGCTGCGTTCATAGCCACTGCGGGTGGTACTGGGTGCCGAGGGGCGAATCACCACGTCGGCGGCCACGCTGTGCAGGCTTACCAAGGCGGTCAACAACAGCAGGCGTTTATTCATCGCGCAGGGCCTCCACCGGCTGCAGCCGCGAGGCCGACACCGCCGGATAGATCCCGAAAAACAGCCCCACCAGCAACGTGCTGCCGACCCCGAGCGGCAGCGCGGCCACCGCCAGGGAAAACTGCCAGCCGGACAGCCTGGCATACAGGTACGCGGCGGTCATGCCCAGTACCGCGCCGCATACCGCACCCACGGCGGTCAGGGTCACGGCTTCCAGCAGGAACAGGTTGCGAATGTCGCGCTGGCGCGCCCCGAGGGCCATGCGGATCCCGATTTCCCGGCGCCGTTCCGAGACGTTCATCAGCATCACGTTCATCACGCCGACGCCGCCGCCCACCAGGGAGATCGCGCCCAGGGCCAGCAGCAGGTAGGCGAAGGTCCGGCTTTGGCGGGTCATGCCATCGATCATTTGCTGGGGTACCTGAATGTCGACATCGTGGTCGGTGAGCTGGGCTCGCAGTGCCACGGCTGAGTCCTGGGCGAGGCGTTCCATATCCTGGCCGGGGGTGGCACGGATGATCACGTTGCCGATTTGCGGGCTGGCGTAGATCCGGCGCATGCCCGGGGCGGGGACGAACAGCGATTCGTTGGCCTGTACGGGAATCAGCATTGCCCGGGGCTGGCTGTGCAGAATGCCCACGATCAGGAACAGGTAATCGTTGATACGTACCCGGTCGCCCAGTTGCAGCGGGTCGCCGGGCACGCTCAAGGCCTGGACGACCTGGTCACCGACGACCGCATAGGTTTCCCCAGCATCGAAACTCGACAGGAAGCGCCCGTCGCGCACCGACAGGCGCATGGCATCCTTGAGGTCCGGCGTACTGCCGACGAGGCTTGCGTTCCAGGTACGGCCATGGAACACCACTGGCCCGCTGAACAGCGAGACCGCACCGATATGGGCAATGCCTGGAACGCTGCGGCGCACGGCTTCCAGGTCCAGGCTGGCGGGCATTTGCGCAGTGCTGGCACCCCTGGGCGGGAATTGCGCCACCAGGGTGTCGGTGCCCATGTCCTTGAAAATCATCGCAGCGTCTTCGGCGGCGTTGTGCCCGATATTGATCAGCGCCACCACCGAGGAACTGCCGATGACGATGCCCAGCAAGGCCAGGATCGAGCGCTTGCCCAGGGTGCGCAGGCTGACAAACGCCTCGTACAGCAACTGGCTCAGGCTTTGTTCGACCCGCAGGCTCATAGGCGCCCGGCCTCTTGCACCACGCCATTGCGCACCAGGATCTTGCGATTCAGGCGTTCGGCAATGTGCGGGTCGTGGGTGACGATGATCAGCGTCACCTGCTGCTCGCGATTGAGCGCCAGCAACAGGTCCATGATCTCCTGGGCGGTGGTGCTGTCGAGGTTGCCGGTGGGTTCGTCGGCGAGGATCACCGACGGGTTGCCGACCAATGCCCGGGCGATGGCGACCCGTTGGCGCTGGCCGCCGGAAAGGTCGGCCGGGCGATGGTGGGCGCGCTCGGCCAGGCCCACCTGGTCGAGCATGCGCAGGGCCTGTTCCACCGAGTCGTGGCGTGACACGCCGCGGTAGCTCAGGGGCAGGGCGACGTTGTCCAGGGCACTGAGGCGTGGCAGCAGGTTGAAACTCTGGAAGACGAAACCGATCTGCTGATTGCGGATCGCCGCCAATTGATCGGGGCTGGCGCTGAAGATGTCATGGCCGGCAAAGCGGTACTGGCCGCAGTCGGGCAAATCCAGCAGGCCGAGAATATTGAGCAGGGTACTTTTGCCGGAGCCGGAGGCGCCGAGGATGCCGCAGCTGTCACCGGTTTCGATGGCCAGGCATACATCATTGAGAATCGACAGGTGTTGACCGGCCAGCTGATAGCTTTTGCCGATGCCTTGCAAGGAGATAAAGCCTGGGTGCGCGGGGGTATCTGTCATCATGACTACGCCTGCAGCCTCGACAGCGCCGTGCTTCCCCCGAAAATCCTTGTAACAAGTTCAGGAGCTGCCTGGTACACGTCACGGACTGGTTTTATTTCTTGTTTTTAAAATATTGTTTGAATACTAACCGCGATCCAGCCGTTCCGCCAGCCATGGATATAGAGCGGTTTTACCCTTTGAAACGATTCTTCAAAGGGACGTTTCCGGCGCTGCAAAAATCCATCAGCTACCCTCAATGAGCCCGTTGCTGTTGGCTTTGAATAGTATGGCGCTGTGTCACTACTTGCTTTCAGGCAGCGGCCCCGGTATAAAAAATCAAATTAATTTTTAAAACAATATTTCCGCAGTGGAACCCCAATCCCTATGGTCGCGAAGAAACTCAGCGCTCCAAACGTTACCAAGACCCGATTGCTGGATGCGACAGAGGCTCTTTTCATCAAATACGGCTATGACGCTGTTTTGTTGCGGCAGATAACCGAGAGGGCCCAGGTCAATCTCGCTGCGGTGAATTACCACTTCGGGGACAAGGACTCCCTGATGAAAACCCTGCTGATGCAGCGCCTGGAGCCGCTCAACGAGCAGCGCCTGGAGTTGCTCGCCCGGTGCGAAGCCGAATCCGACGGCCCGCTGGATTGCGACACCTTGCTCGGGGTGCTGTTCGCCCCGGCCATGGGCCTGGAACGCAGCGACCCGGCCAGCGGGGAAGGGCGTTCATTCATCCGGTTCCTGGGGCGGGTGTACAGCGACACGTCGCCGTTTATCCAGGAATACCTCAAGGTGCATTACCAGCCGGTGTTCCAGCGCTTCTTCGAAGCCTTCGCACTGGCGCTTCCGGACTTGCCGCGCAACGAGCTGGGGGTACGCCTGCAATTTGCCCTCAAGGCGATCTCCGGGGTGATGGCCGGTACCGAGCTGCGTTTGCTGATGAACTCCATGAGCCTGGGACGCCCGGCCACGGATGCCGAGGTCATGGCCAAGCTGATTACCCTGGTGTCGGCGGCGATTCGTGTGCCGCAGCAAAGTCCTGAAGCCGAAACGGCCCTGGCGCGGGTGCTCGATACCCAGCGCGCGATACGTGAGCAAGCGGCGTCGCCTGTCAACAAGGTGGCTCGTTGAGCCATCAAGACCGGCTCGCAATGAGCCGGTTTGCTTCGACTCCTCTCTCCAGAAACCGTGTGCCCACTCAAATCCCGGGCAAAAAAAACCCGCTGGGGCGGCGGGTTTTTAACTACAACGTTTGTAACGGATGAGGCTTTACCCTACGTCTCTGGATGTGAATAAAACGTGAAAAATATGTAAGAGAAAGTGTGAAGTCTATTGGCTTGTGTAATCCCGACAAATGGCAGTCAGCGTTTACTGTGAACCTGGCCGATAAAGTCTACAAGGTACTCACTCACCCGTTCCGGCGCATCCTCCATCAGAAAGTGCCCGGCGTTTTGCACCACCTGCAGCACGGCCCCACGGATGTCGTTGCGCAGGCGCCCACGACGCGGCGCTGACGCATTTCAATCCGGTGCAGTTACAAGGTTCCATCCGCCTGGGCGCCACCGAACAGGTGCCGATGGCCGAGTTGTCGAACTTGCTCGGCCAGTTTTCCCGGCAACACCGCCAACTGGATGTGCGAATTGTGGTGGAGCAGAGCCACGTGCTTCGCCAGGCCCTGGTGGACCGTGAGCTGGACCTGGCGCTGCACCAGGATTTCATCCCGCGTATCGAAGCGCGGGACCAATTGCTGTGGACCGAACAGGTGCACTGGTGCGCCCGGCCCGGCTGGCAGCCTGCGCCTGACGAATGCGTGCGGCTGATCACCTTCGGCCCCGGCTGTTTTTACCGGCAACTGGCCCAGGAACGCCTGAGCGCCTTGGGCATTCGCTGGCAGGTGGTGGTGGAATGTGGGTCGGTGGGGGGTGTGGTATCGGCCATCGCCGCCGGGTTGGGCATCGGCCTGCTCAGCAGTGACCATCTCGACAAGCGCGTGGAAGTGTATCGCCCCTTCGACCAGCGGATGCCGCTGCCCGAAGTGGCGAACGTGTTGCGCTTTGCCGAGGACAGCCCCGAGCCCCGGTTACAGGCGTTGCAGCAGCTGTTGATACAGGCGCTGCACCGGGGCTGATCAGATTTTCCAGTGGCTGGCGCTCTTGGCCAGGCGCTGGCGCATGGCGTCAATATTGGCTGCCAGTTGCAGGGTCAACAACCGGTAACCGTCCGACGCGTTGACCACCGGCACTTCAAAGGTCTGTTCGTGGGTCGGCGTGGTGCTCGGACGTTCCAGCCGGTCGGTGGCCCCGGATTGCAACGCCCGCGCCATCCCGATCAACTGCACCCGAATCTGCCGGTGCTCGGCTTTCAACGCCACCTGCATGCGCGCCAGGGCTTCCTTGTCCCGTGGGTCGGGGCGGGTGTTGCCGAGGATCTCCAGGGTGCTGATGCACATCCGCAAATGCCGCTGCAGGGTGTCCAGCTCGGTCATGGAAATCCGCACTTCCTTGGACACCGATGGCATCAGCGAGCGTAGTTGCAGCATCGCGGCGTTCAGGCGATTCAGCAGCTTGAGGTGTTCATCATCGGTGACCGATTGGCCGCTGATGATCCGGCTATAAATCGCCGCGCAATCGCGCAAGGCACTGGCCAGGTTGTAGCGCCAGGAATACACCGCATACAGCGGCAGGGCGAAGGAAAACGCCAGGGCCAGGACGATGCCGATCAGGATGTCGACCGTGCGCCACAACCCGTCCGATATCGGATTATCGCCATGGCCCGCAACGATAAATACGGTGATGGCCGACAGCAACGCGATGTATCCGCCCTTGCCGATGGCGTGATAGGAAAAGAACCCGCACACCACCGACATCAGCAAATAGGTCAAAAGTGGCTGCCCCAGATACGCCTGTTGCAGCACCAGCAGCAAACCGACGCTGGCGCCGATCAACGTGCCGTAGGCGCGCTCGAAGGCTTTCTTGCCGATATTGCCGTGGTGCTGCAAACCGCCGATCACGATCAGCATCGTCACCGAGGCCCACTCACCATGGGGCAGGTTGATGCCGGTGGTGAGCAGGATCGTTGCGAGCAACCCAATGGAAACCCGCACCGCGTGGATCAACTTGGCGTGACGGTAGCGCCGATACGGGTCCAGCAACGGACGCAGCAAGCGGCGGGCGAAGAGAGGGAGATTCATTGGTATCAGGGTAACCTCGTTGTTCAGGCTTCACTCAGTTCCAATGTGGGAGCGGGCTTGCTCGCGAAGGCGGCGTGTCAGTCAATACATCCGGCGACTGAACCACCGCTTTCGCGAGCAAGCCCGCTCCCACATTTTTAGATCGGTGTCGGGCTCAGAAAATATAGTCAGTGGTCAGAAAGCTCGACGTGCGTTCCTGCAGGATGTCACTGACCAGTTCCTTGTTGCTCGCCTGGAACTTGGTCGCCACCAGGGTACGGATCGAAAACACCCGCAACGCATCATGTACCGACAGCGTGCCCTCGGCCGAGTTCTTGCGCCCGTTGAACGGGAAACTGTCCGGCCCGCGCTGGCACTGGGCATTGATGTTGATCCGGCCCACCTGGTTGGCGAACGCGTCCACCAGGCGCCCGACTTCCCTCGGGCTGGTGCCGAAGATACTCAGTTGCTGGCCGAAGTCCGACTCCAGCACGTAGTCGATCACCGTCTCCAGGTCGCGGTAAGGCACGATCGGCACCACCGGACCGAACTGCTCCTCGTGGTACACGCGCATCTGCGGGTTCACCGGGTACAGCACCGCCGGGTAGAAAAACGAGCCACGGCTGGCGCCGCCATTCTCGTTCACCACCTTGGCGCCATGGGCCAGTGCGTCGGTCACCAGGCCGCCGAGGTAATCCACCTTGCCCTGCTCGGGCAGTGGCGTCAGCGACACACCGTCTTCCCACGGCATGCCAGGCTTGAGGGTCGCCAGCTTGCGGTTGAATTTCTCGATAAAGCTGTCGACCACGTCCTCATGCACAAACAGGATCTTCAACGCGGTGCAACGCTGGCCGTTGAACGAGAGCGAACCGGTGACAGCTTCGTTGACCGCATTGTCCAGGTCGACCTGCGGCAGCACGATCCCGGGATTCTTTGCATCCAGGCCCAACGCCGCGCGTAGCCGGTGCGGTTTCGGGTGCAGTTTCTTCAAATCGCTGGCGGCCTTGTTGGTGCCGATAAACGCAAAGATATCGATCTTGCCGCTGGCCATCAGCGCGCTGACCGTCTCGCGACCGCTGCCGTAGATCACGTTGATCACGCCGGCCGGGAAGCTGTCGCGAAACGCCTCCAGCAACGGGCGAATCAGCAGCACACCGAGCTTGGCCGGCTTGAACACCACGGTGTTGCCCATGATCAGCGCCGGGATCAGCGTGGTGAAGGTTTCGTTCAGCGGGTAGTTGTAGGGGCCCATGCACAGTGCCACGCCCAGCGGCACCCGGCGGATCTGCCCCAGGGTGTCCTGTTCCAGCTCGAAGCGGCTGGAGCGACGGTCGAGTTCCTTGAGGGCATTGATGGTGTCGGTGATGTAGTCGCAGGTGCGGTCGAACTCTTTCTGCGAGTCCTTGAGGTTCTTGCCGATCTCCCACATCAGCAGCTTGACCACTGCATCACGCTGTTCGCGCATACGCCGCAAAAACGCTTCGACATGCTGGATGCGATCCACCACGCGCATGGTCGGCCACGCGCCCTGGCCACGGTCGTAGGCGGCCACGGCAGCGTCGAGGGCGGTCAAGGCGGTGTCGGCGTCCAGCAGCGGGGTGCTGCCGATGATGACCGGCGTGTCACCGTCGGCACCGCGCAACTGCACCGGGCTGCGCACTTCGGCCAAGGGGCCGTTCCACACATGCAACTGGCCGCCGACCAGGTAATCACGTTGTTCGATGGGCGCCGCGAGCCGGAATTGCTCGGGAATCTCGGCGGCAGTGGGAAACAGCTGGGCGAGCAGGTTGTCGGTGGTCATGTCGCTACCCCTGGAGTGGTTGCAAAACGTGACTAGAGATTCACCCATCAACGCCCCGTGTGGCAAGGGCTAGACGCATTAACCCGCGAACCTTGGAAAACCTTGAGCACAACCGTGAGCTCGCCGGGTAAACTGCGCGGCTTTCTTGAAGGAGTTCACATGAGTCAGTACCAGCCGGGCATTCTTGCCGCACCGGTGCCGTTGCAGGCACGCCATCTGTTTTTTGCCATTGAGTCGCTGGATGCCGTGCCTGCCGCACTGGATGCGCTGGTGCAGTTGGTGGACGCCAGTGCGGTGGTCGGTTTTGGTGAGCCGCTGGTCAATGCCCTTGGCGCCCGGATTGACGGGTTGCGGGCGTTCCCTCGTGTGAGCGGGCCGGGGGCGGAGAATCCGTCGACCCAGCAGGCGCTGTGGGTCTGGTTGCACGGTGTGGATCGCGGTGAGTTGCTGTTGCGCAGCCGGGCGTTCGAGAAGGCCCTGGCGCCGGGGTTTGGTCTGGTGCAGATGACCGAGGGGTTTCGCTACAAGACTGGGTTTGATCTGACCGACTATGAGGATGGCACTGAGAATCCGCATGATGATGCGGCGGTGGAGGCTGCGGTGGCGCAGGGTGGTGCGAGTTTTGCGGCGATCCAGCAGTGGCAGCATGATCTGGATGGGTTTGCGGCGTTGCCGGCTCTGGAGCGGGACCACATTATTGGTCGGCGCCATGGTGATAACGAGGAGCTGGAGGATGCGCCGGAGTCGGCGCACACCAAGCGTACGGCTCAGGAGAGTTTTACCCCGGAGGCGTTTGTGGTGCGGCGGTCGATGCCATGGGCCGAGAATGGTCAGGCGGGGTTGATGTTCCTGGCGTTTGGGCATTCGTTTGATGCGTTTGAAGCCCAACTGCGGCGGATGAGTGGGCTTGAGGATGGGATTGTTGATGGGTTGTATCGCATTAGCAAGCCGTTGACTGGGGGGTATTACTGGTGTCCGCCGGTGCGTGATGGGCGGGTGGATTTGAGCTTGGTGCGCTGAGGTTTTTGTTCGGGGTACATATCCATTATTTAGGTAACGGCCGCCTATGGTTCCGCTCTTACAGCGGGTCACTTTTGGCAAACGCCCGGAATGCCGGCCCAGCCAAAAGTAACCAAAAGGTCTTTGCCCCACCACTCGGTGCCTCGCCTAGGCTCGGCATGCCCGCACTCCGGCCCGGTTCCGCGGGCCGCCGCGACGGGCCATCCATGGCCCGGCGCGGCTAAACCGGCATCCTTG
>NZ_JACAPN010000022.1:61325-61534 GCF_013385665.1 Pseudomonas sp. D4002 | reverse complement strand
TGATTTGGCTTTTGCTCTTCAACACTCAAGCCGGCCGGTAGGCCGCTGTGCTCTTGATCTGCTTTTGATCTTGATCTTAGGCGCCCCGTTAAACCACGCTGGCCGAACGCAGGCTTTGGAGCGTGGGTAACCCGGCAGGACGCCGGGTTAGCCGTCCTGGGCCAAGGATGGCCCATCGCGGCGGCCCACGGTCCAAAGCCGGAGTGAGG
>NZ_JACAPN010000022.1:0-61274 GCF_013385665.1 Pseudomonas sp. D4002 | reverse complement strand
AAGAGCGGAACCATAAGCGGCCATCACCCAAATAACGGATATGTACCCAGCCCCCAAAACCATAAAAAACACACCTGAACCATTGCGCTCACTTGAGTCCCCCACAGCACTGCCCCTAGATCCGCCGCAACATCAACGCCGCCACCGCACACGCTGCCAACGCCACACACGCCAGAAAGAACGCATCACTGTAGGCCATCAAAAACGCCTGATGGCGCACACTCCGATCCAGCAGGTCCAACACCACCTGATGCTCCGGCAACTGCTCCTGCAGCACCCCACCAGGCAAGCGCTGTTGCAGCACCGGGTCAAACAGCGTCACCGCCTCCCCGATCCGCGCCGAATGCACCCGCTCACGCACCACCACCAACTGCGCCAGTAACGCTGTTCCAACGGCGCCCCCCAGATTGCGCAGCATCGAGAACACCGCCGACGCCGACCCCGCCTGCACCTTGGCCAGCCCATGCACAGCGAGCACCGACAACGCCACCATGATCAACGGCTGACCAATCCCGCGCACCACAATCGAGGGCACGATCACATTGCTGGCGCTGTCCGCCGACAGGTGCGCGCCCATCCAGCAACCCAAGGCCATGATCGCGAACCCCGAGGCCACCAGCATTTTGGCACTCACCCACTTCATCAAGCGCGGCAAAAACGGCGCCATGATCAATTGCACCAGCCCATACGCAATCAAGCTCACACCAATTTCACTGGCGTTGTAGTGCTGCAATTGCGACAGGTAATTGGGCACCAGAAACACCAGCCCATAGGTGCTCGCGCCAAAGATAAACATCGCCACGCTGGCCACGCCAAAGTTGTAGTGCCCCAACAGCCGCAAGTTGATAAAGGCATGCTTGCCCCATAACTGACGGGCCACGAAGCCGATCAATCCCACCACCGCCAACAGCGTCATCCACACGATAAAGGGCGAGCCGAACCAGTCCTTGCGCCCGCCCTCCTCCAGTACGATCTGCAACGCGCCCAGCCCCAGCACCATGCAGCCGATGCCCAGCCAGTCGCCCTGGCGCAACAGGCCGAGTTTCATCGGTTGGCGGTCGATCGACCAGGCCACCGCCGCCAACAACGCAATCCCGGGGAACAGTTGCAGGTAGAAGATCCAGCGCCAGGAATACGCGTCGGTCAGCCAGCCGCCAATCGATGGCCCGGCGGCCTGGGCCACACTGTTGGCCAGGCTGAACAAGGCCATGCCCAGCGGGATCTTGCTGGGCGGCAGCTCGGTGATGATCAGTTGGAATGACAAGGGAATCAGCACCGCCCCGGCCGCGCCCTGCACCACCCGGATCAGGATCATCACTTGCAGGTTGGGCGACAGCGAACACGCCACCGAGGCCACCAGGAATATCCCCGAGCCCCACAACATCACCCGGCGCAGGGAAAACACCTGCACCAGCCACGCGGTGAGGGGAATCATGATGATCTCCGCCACCAGGTAAGCGGTGGAAATCCACGAACCCTCCTCAAACGTCGCGCCCAGTGCACCTTCGATTTCCGGCAGTGCGGCGCTGGTGACGTGCACGTTCATCCCGGCCATGAAGCAGCCGAACAGTCCGCCGATCACCGCGACCCAGGCGCGAAACGGCACACGCCCTTCAGCCTCCATGGACGTGCTCCTGGCTGGCGGCAGGGCGGGTATCAACCGTGGCAATCACCGACATGCCCGGCAGCACCCGCGACTCACCGGGTTCCAGGCGAATCTTTACCGGAAACCGCTGGACGATCTTGGTGAAGTTGCCGGTGGCGTTGTCCGGCGGCAACAGCGCGAACACGGCACCAGAGCCGGGGGCGATGCTTTCCACTTTGCCGTGCCAATGTGCGCCGGCAAAACTGTCCACCGCGATTTCCACCGACTGCCCCGGCGCCATGTGCTGCAACTGGGTTTCCTTGTAGTTGGCAATCACATAGGCCTGCTCCACCGGCACCACCGCCAACAGCGGCAGGCCGGGCATCACGTATTGCTGGCGCCGGACCTTGCGCTGGCCCACCACGCCATCAAAAGGCGCGCGGATCTCGGTGTCCTTCAACGCATTGCGGGCCAGCGCGAGGTTGGCCTGGGCCTCGCCGATGCGTGCCTGATGCTCGACGATTTGCGCCTGCGCCTGTTGCCGGCGTCCCTGCAAGACCTGCAACTGCGCCTGCTGCCGCGCGACCTGGGCGCTCGCCTGGGCCAGGGCCGCCTGGGCCTTGGCCTGGCTGGCGCTGACGGTTTCCAGGTGCTGGGCGCTGGCCACCTGTTGCGCGACCAATTCACGATAACGCTGGTAATCGAGCCGCGCGCGCCGGGCTTCGGCCTCGCCACTGCTCAGTTCCGCCCGGGCCTGGGCGATGCGTTGCTGTTGCTCGCCCATTTGCGCGTCGAGGGTTTGCACCGATGCCTGCTGTGCGCTCGCTGCTGCTTGCGCCTGTTGCAGTTGCGCCTGGGCGCTGTTCAGACGCTCGGTGAAATCCCGCTCATCGATACGCACCAGCACATCCCCGGCCTTGACCGGCTGGTTATCTTCCACCAGCACCTGGGCTACATACCCGGCAATTCGCGGGCTGATAGCGACCCAATCAGCGCGCACATAGGCATCGTCGGTTTCTTCAAGAAAACGCCCCCATTGCCACCAGTACCCGGCAAAGGTTGCCAGCCCCACCAGCGTCGCGAGGGAAGCCGTGGTCACCAGGGCGCGACGATGACGTTGCATAACGGTCAGGCGAATGGGTTCAACAGCCTGGTTCATGGTTTGGCTCCATTGACAGCGACAGATAAGGGGGCGGTTGGATCGTCACGCTGCCAGCCGCCACCGAGGGCCTGGAACAGGTCGATCTGGCGGTTGATCAAGCGCAGGTCGGACTCAGCCACGCGGGCTTCAAGGCCCACCAGGCTGCGTTCGCTGTCCAGCAGTTGCAGGGCATCCAGCGCGCCGGAATGGTAGCCGCGGGAGGCCAGGTCGAAGGCGCGGCGGTTGTTGTCCAGGGCGGCGGCCAGGGCCTGCCCACGCTGCTGTTCGCCCTGGTACAGGGCCATGGCCTGCTCCACCTGCTTCAGCGCGTTGAGCACCGTACCGTCAAACCGTGCCAGGGCCTGGCGCGCTTCGGCCTGGCTCTGCCTGACCCGCGCCTGGGCGATCTGCCGATTGGGAAAGCGCCACGACACCAGCGGCCCGACGGAATACACCGTCGCGTAGCGGTCACCGAGTTTGCCCAAGCTGCTGGCGGATGAACCGAGCATCGCGCCGAAGGTGATCCGCGGGTAAAGCTCGGCGCGGGACAGGCCCACCGTCAAGGTGGCTGCGCGCAATTGCCCTTCGGCGCGGCGGATGTCCGGCCGCCGTTGCAGCAGTGCCCAACCCTCGCCCACCGGCAAAGGCGCCTGCAACTGCGGGGCCTGGGTACAGCTGCGTGGCGTGACCTGCTCCGGCGGCAACCCGCTGAGCACGGCCAACTCATACAGCGCGCTGCTGCGCCGGGCCGTGAACATCGGCAACGGTGCCCGGGTTTCTTCCAGCAACCCTTGCAGGCGCGCCAGGTCGAGTTGCGTGGCCGCGCCGGCCTTTTGCAGCTTCTGCGTGACCGCGACGCTCTGCTCCAGCAGCTGCACCGAGTGCGCCTGCACCTGTTCGCGCACACCATAGACGCAGGCCTGGGCATAGGCGCGGGCCGTCTGCGCGGCCACCGTCACCCGCAGCTCATCCTCCAGCGCCCGCGCCACCTGGGCATCCGCCCGTGCCGCAGCGATGCGATAACGCACCTCGCCCCACAAATCGAGGGTGTAGCTCAGGGAAAACTCAGGGGTGTGGCTCCATTCGGCACCGGCATGACGGTTAGTCGCCTGGGCCAGCGTCTGGTCATCGCGGCTGCGACCGTAGGCCAGGCCATAGTCCAGGGAAGTCGACGGCAGGCGCTCGCCGTCTGCCTGTTCCAGCTGCGCCAGCAACGCATCGACATGGGCGGCGGCGGCTTCGAGGTCTTTGTTCTGGTGCAGGGCCCGCGCCACCAGGGCGTCCAGTTGCGGGTCGCGGTACAGCTGCCACCACCGCGCGGGCAACGCCTCGGCCGACTCGGCGGAGAGCCGCGGTGCAGGCTGCGCCGTGACGGTCGACGGTTGACCGGGCACACCAGTGCACCCGGCCAGCACACTCAACAGGGCGATGGGCATCCATGGGTGAAAAGAAGGGCTGTGCATCACAAGGCTCGCTCAAGAAGGAGCCTTGCAGATTAGGCAGATGGCCTGTCCGATTCGCCCGCGTCAGGGCCATGTATCGTCGCTAAACGGACAATAGCGTTACCTGACGCAACACTAAACTCCGGGCCGAAAATGACTTGGCGGATAACCCAGCGACTTGCGAAACATCGCGCTGAACGCACTCGGGCTCTGGTAACCATGCTCCAGCGCCACCTCCAGGATCGACACGCCCTGGGCCAGCAACTTCAAGCTCAGGGCCAACCGCGCACGCTTGCGCCATTCACCGAAACTCATGCCCAACTCCCGCTGGAACACCCGGCTCAGGGTGCGGGCGCTCATGTTCAGGCTGTCGGCCCAGGATTCCAGGCTGCTGTCGTCAGAAGGGTTGCGGATGAAATGCGTGCACAGCCTGGCCAGCCGTGCTTCGCCGGGCACCGGCACGTGCATCGCCACCACCGGCGCGGCGAGCAGTTCCATGCGGATCAACTCGATCATGGCCTGCAGACGCGGGCTGGGGTGCCCGGCAATCTGCGTGGCGGCGACGATCAGCTCCCGCAGCAATGCCGACACTTCAATCACCTGGCAGGTGCGCCCCAGCCCCGGCTCGGCCTCGGGCATGAGGAACAGCGTGCGCATATGCACCTCGCCGGCCATGCGGATCTCATGCGGGGTGCCGGCCGGCACCCACAACGCATGCCCGGACGGCACCAGCCAACTGCCCTGGGCGGTGCTGACCACCATCACCCCGGACACGCCGTGGATCAATTGCGCCTGGGCGTGGCAATGGGGGTGCACCACGTCATCGTTGCGGTAGTTGTCGGCGTAGGCTTCAAGCCACGGGCGGGGTGGGCTGTTCATCGGCTGAGGTCTCGCATCAATCAAGCGTCGATTCTAGCGAAAAGTCCTGTGGCAAAAACGATAGATATAGACAGCCATCGTCGCATTCCAGACAGCCGGTGAACTTGTGGGCCGCCCCGTCAGTCAGCTAGTTGGGCACTCTGAAAAAGGTTGGGTGGGCAATGCGCATTTCGTTGGAGCAACAAGTGGCGCTGGTGACTGGCGCCAGTTCCGGAATCGGCGCGGGGGCCGCCAAGGCCCTGGCCGAGGCCGGAGCCGCCGTGGTACTGAACTACAACGCCCAGGCGGCGCCGGCTGAAGCACTGGCGGCGCAGATCAACGCCAACGGCGGCCGGGCCATTGCGATTGGCGCCGACGTGTCGAAAGAGGCCGATGTGGAGCGCCTGTTTGCCCAGACCCTTGATGCCTTCGGGCACCTGGACATCCTGGTGGCCAACTCGGGCATGCAGAAAGACGCCGCTGCCGTCGACATGACCCTCGACGACTGGAACACCGTGATCGGCGTCAACCTCACCGGCCAGTTCCTCTGCGCCCGCGCCGCGTTGCGCATCTTCAACCGCCAGGGCATCCGCGAAGGTGTTTCCCGGGCCGCCGGGAAGATTATCCATATGAGTTCGGTGCACCAGGTGATTCCCTGGGCCGGGCACGTGAACTACGCCGCGTCCAAGGGCGGCGTGGAAATGCTGATGCGCACCCTGGCCCAGGAAGTCAGCCAGCAGCGCATCCGCATCAACGGCGTTGCGCCGGGAGCGATCCGCACGGCCATCAACCGCGCCGCCACCGAAGGCGCGGCCGAAGTGGAACTGCTCAAGTTGATTCCCTATGGCCGCGTGGGTGACGTCGAAGACGTGGCCAACGCGGTGGTGTGGCTGGCCAGTGATGCCTCCGACTACGTGGTGGGCAGCACCCTGTTCATTGATGGCGGCATGAGCCTTTATCCGGAGTTTCGTGGCAATGGTTGATCTGAAAAACGAACCACAAAGTGCCATTGATGCCCACGGCATCATCGGCGACATGCGCAGTGCAGCGCTGGTGAACGACAAAGGCAGCATCGATTTTTTCTGCTGGCCGGAGTTCGACAGCCCCTCCATCTTTTGCTCATTGCTGGACTCCCCCGCCGCCGGCATATTCCAGCTCACGCCGGACCTGCCCGACGCCCGCCGCGAGCAGATCTACCTGCCCGACACCAACGTGCTGCAAACCCGCTGGTTGAGTAATGACGCGGTGGTGGAAATTACCGATTTCTTGACCGTCAGTGAAGAAGTTGACGACCTGCCGATCCTGATTCGGCGGGTGCGGGTGGTCAGCGGCAAAGCGAGCATCCATATGCGCTGCGCAGTCCGACATGACTACGCCCGCGCCCAGACCCGGGCCACTCAAGATGACGGCGACGTGTTGTTTGAGGCCGCAGACCAACCCGGCCTGCGCCTGACCAGCAGCCACACCCTGCAGTTGGATGGCGACGCTGCCGTAGCATCCTTTGAACTCGGCCAGGAAGAAGGCGCCGAGTTTGTCCTCGGCGGGCTGGACGATGCCCGAGTCAAAAACGACTGCACCGACCTGTGCCTGGAGCGCACCCTGAAGTTCTGGCGCGGCTGGATTTCCCAATCCAACTACCGTGGGCGCTGGCGCGAGATGGTCAATCGTTCGGCCCTGGCCTTGAAGCTTTTGACCTCGCGCAAACACGGTGCAATCCTCGCCGCCGCCACCTTCGGCCTGCCGGAAACACCCGGCGGCGAGCGCAACTGGGACTACCGCTACACCTGGATCCGCGACGCCTCGTTTACCGTCTACGCCTTTATGCGCCTGGGGTTTATCGAGGAAGCCAACGGCTACATGCGCTGGTTGAAAGGCCGGGTGGGTGACTGCTGCGATCAGCCGATGAAAATCAACATCCTGTACGGCATCGACGGCCGCCAGGAACTGCCAGAAACCGAGCTGAGCCACCTCAGCGGCCACGGCGGCGCGCAACCGGTGCGCATCGGTAACGAGGCGTACGACCAGGTGCAACTGGATATCTACGGCGAGTTGATGGACGCGGTATACCTGGTCAACAAATACGGTGAGGCCATCTCCCACGAGGGCTGGAAACACACGGTGGAAGTGGCCGACCAGGTCTGCGAAACCTGGAACCACAAAGACGTCGGCATCTGGGAAATGCGCGGTGAGCAGCATCACTTCCTGCACTCAAGGCTGATGTGCTGGGTGGCCCTGGACCGGGCGATTCGACTGGCGTCCAAGCGCTCGCTACCGGCGCCGTTTGCCCGTTGGGACCAGACCCGCCAGGCGATTTACGCCGATATCTGGAGCAACTTCTGGAACGAAGAACGCGGCCACTTCGTGCAGCATATCGGCAGCACCGCGCTGGATGGCTCGATGCTGTTGATGCCTCTGGTGCGCTTCGTTGCGGCGACCGACCCGCGCTGGTTGTCGACACTGGAGGCGATCCAGAAAAGCCTGGTGCGTGACGGCATGGTCTACCGCTACCGCAACGACGACAGCCAGATTGATGGGCTACAAGGCACCGAGGGCGCGTTTGCAGCGTGCTCGTTCTGGTACGTGGAATGCCTGGCCCGGGCCGGGCAAGTGGAGAAGGCGCATCTGGAGTTTGAACAGTTGCTGCGCTATGCCAACCCGCTGGGTTTGTATGCCGAAGAGTTTGATAACCAGGCACGGCATTTGGGCAATACACCGCAGGCGTTGAGCCATTTGGCGCTGATCAGCGCAGCGACGTTTCTGGACCGGAAGTTGAGCGGGGTGAAGACGGTTTGGCAGCCTTGAGCCCGAGCACAATCTGAAGGCAATTGAGTAACCTTGTGGGAGCTGGCTTACCTGCTCCCACATAGACCGCGCCAGACTTGGAGACGAGGTGTACCCGGTGCACAATGCGTGGTCCTTCGATCTATACCAGGATGCCAATGCGCCAAGTCCTACTGATCATCGATGTACAACCCTCCTTCGCCCCGCCCGACTGGCTGGTAATCGGCATCAACGCCTTGCTGGGTCGCATGCCGTCAGTGGCCACCGTAGAGCGCCACGACGAAAACATAACCCCGTTCGCCCGCCAACTCGGCTGGCAGCCGGCGCCCGACGACGACAGCCTGATCGCCGCCGACCACATCTTCATCAAACACGGCTACGCGCCCACGCCCGAGACCATCAGCCACCTGAAAAGCCTCGCACCGGACCGAGTGCTGGTGTGTGGCATCCAGACTGATACCTGTGTGCTGGCGGCCGGGTTTGCGTTGTTTGATGCCGGATTACAGCCCACGCTGATCAGCGATTTGACCGTGGGTTCGTCGCTGGATTGCTCTGGGAAACTGGGCGCGGATTTGTGGCGGCATCACTTTAAACACGTCATCACCCACGCAGAGATTTAAGTCAACCCCTCACTGTGGCGAGGGAGCTTGCTCCCGCTGGGGCGCGAAGCGGCCCTAAAAAGCTCAACGCCATCTAACTCAAAGAACACATTCAACAAAACCTGGGGCTGCTGCGCAGCCCAACGGGAGCAAGCTCCCTCGCCACAGGTTGTTTGGCAAAAAACACAAGATCTGTGTAGATCGGTCCCACCGTTTACGACACCGCTAAATATTCAAGGAAGGAATATGACCGCAATACCTGTGGCGAGGGAGCTTGCTCCCGCTGGGGCGCGAAGCGGCCCCAAAAGCTCAACGCCATCTAACTCAAAGAACACATTCAACAAAACCTGGGGCTGCTGCGCAGCCCAACGGGAGCAAGCTCCCTCGCCACAGGTTATTTGGCAAACATCACAACATGTGTGTATATCGGTTTCACCATCAACGCGAAACCTTCGGCCCATGCTGAGCTGGACCGAGACCTGGCAAAGCACTGACTTAAGGAGCATGGACGCATGACCGATCTTCATCAGGAATTCGAACGCAGTCACCTCTTCCACAAGGCGCGTATTGATCGGCGCTCTGCCGACGCATTACTCGGCGTCACTGCCGGCCTGGTCGCCGACGGAAACATCAATCAGATGGAAGCAGCGTTTCTAAAGACCTGGATAGAAACCCATCTGCTCCAGTTGGAAGACCCGGTGGTAAACATTCTTTATCAGCGCCTTGCCAGCATGTTGAGTGACGGTGTTCTCGACGCGGAAGAGTCCGCAGAACTGTTGGAAATGCTGCATCAGTTTTCCGGTATCTCGGTGGGGTCACCTCAACGCCCCTCTGCTGTCAGCAGCCTGCCGCTGAACAATCCGGCTCCGACACTGGAGTGGCAGGACCGGACTTTTTTGTTTACCGGTGTCATGGCGTACGGGCCTCGCAAGGAATGTGAGTTACTTGTCGTAGAACGCGGCGGCCTAATCGGTAACTCGGTGAGCAAGAAGGTTCATTTTCTCGTGGTCGGGAGCGTTGGTAATGAACAATGGCTCCATAGCTCATATGGAACGAAGATCAAAAAAGCCGTCGAGTTAAGAAATAGCGGTATTCCGATCGCTATCATCAGTGAAACCCATTGGCAGCAGGTGTTGTTCGGTTGATGCCCATTATCTCCATCCTGATTCACGTCCCCGACTGGCGTGCCGCCACTGAGTGGTACGCCACCGCCTTCTATGCCGCCACACGCATCTACCACGAGCCCGATGATTTCGGTCATTTGGACGTGGGCGGCGTGGCCATCGAAATCGTGAACGCCGACAACAAGGTCGCCAGCGGTGCGGCGGGGTCGGTGGTGTATTGGCGGGTGGTTAACCTGCATCACGAGGTACAGCGACTGGTCACGTTAGGCGCCACTTTGTATCGCGGCCCGATGAAAATCCAAGGCGGCGAGTGGATGTGCCAGGTGCGCGACCCTTGGGGTAATTGCATCGGCTTGCGCCAGGCCGGTCTAGACAAGTCAAGCAATTGCAGCCTTTCGAACCACACTCGGTAACCCGCTTGGTCTACAGTTCCAACACTTTCCCTCCACCCTCGGAGCCTCCATGCCCACCCTCCAAATCCGCACGCCCATGCTCGATATCGCCTACGAAGCCCATGGCCCGGAAGGCGGTGAGGTGGTGATTCTGCTGCACGGCTTCCCCTACGACCCTCGTGGCTATGACGAGATCGCCCCGGTGGTCGCCGCACGTGGCTACCGGGTATTGGTGCCATACCTGCGCGGCTATGGCCCGACGCGCTTTATCAACGAACAGGTGATGCGCTCCGGCCAACAAGCAGCGCTGGCCAAGGATTTGCTGGATTTCATGGATGCCCTGTCCATCGAAAAAGCCACGCTGGTGGGCTATGACTGGGGCGGACGCGCGGCGTGTATCGTTGCGGCGCTTTGGCCTGAACGGGTGCGCGGCCTGGTGACGGGCGATGGCTACAACATTCAGGATATCGCTGCGTCGACCAAGCCTCGGGCGCCGGAAACAGAGCATCGGCTGTGGTATCAGTTTTACCTTCATACCCAACGGGGTGCCGACGGACTGACCGCCAACCGGCGTGAGTTCTGCCAGTTGCTGTGGGCGCTCTGGTCGCCGTCCTGGGCCGAAGGGCCGAGCCTGTATGGCAAGACAGCGCCTTCGTTTGATAACCCGGATTTTGTCGAGGTGGTGGTCCATTCCTACCGGCACCGCTTCATGTACGCACCGGGTGACCCGGCGCTGGAAAGCATCGAGCAGGCCCTGGTGCAGCCACCGCCGATTTCAGTACCGAGCATCTCGTTGTGCGGCGCTGATGACGGCGTAGGTCCGGCTCCGGTTGAAGATGACGACCTGGAAAATTTCAGCGGGTTTTATCGGCGCGAGGTGTTGGCCGGCGTGGGCCACAACATTCCCCAGGAGGCGCCCCAGGCAACCCTTGAGGCGATTTTCGAGCTGCTGAGCCTCAGCCCCCAGCCGAAATCCTGAAGCTGAACACGCTGCCCTGCCCCACCACGCTTTCAGCCCACAGGGTGCCGCCGTGGGCTTCGACGATGCCGTGGGAGATGTACAACCCCAGCCCGCTGCCGGTGGGGTTGCCCTCGCGTGAGGTCCAGTAGCGGTCGAAAATATACGGCAGTTGCGCCGGGTCGATGCCGATGCCGTTGTCGCATACCCGAAACAGCACTTCGTCCCCCGCCGCCTCGGCAATCACCTCGATCACTCCGCCCACCGGGGTGAATTTCAGGGCGTTGCCCAGCAAGTTGGAAAACACCTGGAACAAGCGCTCCGGGTCGGCCTGGGCACTCAGCCCGTCCACTGAGCGCCAAGTCAGGTCCAAACCCTTGGCCGCCGCCAGCGGTTGCCACATCGAACAGATCTGGTCCAGGGTTGCCGCCACATCGAGCCGTTGCAGCGAAACGCTGTAGCGCCCGGCCTCGATGCGCGAAATATCGATCAGGTCTTCCAGCAGCGTGTTCATGCGGGCGGTGGCGTTTTGCATGGTTTCAATCGCGGTGGAGAGGCGCCGGTTCGCCTTGTTGTCCTCGGCGGGCACCATGCTGCGCATCATGCCGCATTGCATCAGCAGGATGGTCAGCGGGCTGCGCAGGTCATGGGAGACCACCGCCACCAGCTCGTCACGCGCCCGCACCGCAGCATGTTCGCGTTGCACCTGGCGCGCCAGGTCATGCTCCAGGGCATTGCGCCGCAGGCTCTCCACCGCCTGTAGCTCCGACAGCGACCAATACAGCGCCTTGCCGTCGACCTGCTGCTTCCACAACTCAAACGACAGGCGCGGGCTCAAGGTCGTGCTGCCCGGTTCCTGATGTTTGACCGGCTGGCCGCTCCACTCCACCGAGGACTGGACCTCCGGGCGAAACCACATCACCGCGTTGTCCACCGGCTTGGGCAGGCAGAACGCCAACAGGCCGCTGGCGTGGGCCTGATAGGCCGCCGCCGGGGGGAAATCCACAGACAGTTGATGGCTGTGCACCACGCCTTTGCCCTGCCCGCGCACCCACTGGTACAAGGCGTGGATTTCAGCACGTGCAGGGCAAACGCCGAACACATGCAGGCGCTCTTCCACCAGGATCGCCAGGCCACCGGCGGCGGTCAGGCTCAGCAGCATTTGCGCATGCGGCAACAGGCTTTCCATCACATCGCACTGCACCCCCGTCATGGCAGCAACCAGCGCTTCGACCATGGCGGCCTTGTCGCGTTGTTGGCGGCGCTCCTGCTGTTCCTGGAGCAACGTGATCTGCATCGACAACAACTGGCCGATGCTGGTGCACGCCGTGCGCAGTTCATGGGGCACGCGCAACGGCTCACGGTGACCACAGGTGATCAGGCCCCAGAGCTGGTCGTCCTTGAGCAGCGAAATGCTCATGGAGGAACGCACGCCCATGTTCTTCAAATAATGGCAGTGCACCGGGGACACGCTGCGCAACACGGCGAAGCTGAGGTCCAGGGGCTGGCCGTTGTCGGGGCGCAGGGCCGGCAGGATCGGCACCGGCTGGTACTCGGCGTCGGGAATCGCGCGGATCCAGTTCAGCCGGTACAGCTCGCGTGCCTGGGGCGGGATGTCCGACGCGGGAAAACATAATCCCAGGTACGGCTGCATGCCGTCGCTGAGGGCCTCGCCAATCACTTTGCCGTGGCCCTCCTGCTCGAAGCGGTACAAGGTGACCCGGTCATAACCGGTGAGGCTACGAATCTCGGTCACGCTGATCTGGTACAAGCTGTCGAGCGTCTTGGCCGACTGCAAGCGGCGCAGCGTTCGGGACAGCTGCTTCACAGCGCTGTGCTCAAGCGTGAGGCTCCGTTCCAGTTCGAGAAACAGCAGGCCTTGATGACGATGCAGCAGGATGTCGTAGGCGTAGCCATCCAGCGTCAGTTGATGCACCTCCTCCTCAAAGGCGTCCAGGTCTGCCAGGGCACGATTCACCTGTACTGCCGCTTCGCTGCCCAGCACACTGGCCAGCGCCTGGCCCGACAGGCGTTGCGCGTCCAGGCCCAGCGCGACGCTCAGGTTGCTGCTGGCTTGCAGCACCTCAAGCGCCGGTTCGCTCAGCGTCAACAACAACCCGTGAGGCTGGATCGAGCCGGGGATATGGATGGGCTCGCTGGCGCAATCGTCGATCAGCGTATCGACCGTGGTCATCGCAGCACCCCGCAGCGGTCCAGCCACTGCTCGAAACACAGGAAGGTCGACTCGGCGACCTTCACCGCCTCCACGCGCTCGTACGCGGTTCGCAGCGGGTAAAGGCACGCCATAAAGCGCTGCCACAGGGCGCTGGTCTCGGCCCCGTACACATTCATGAACGCGCCGCCATTGGTGGAGCCCACGCCAATCTTGATCTCGATCAGGTCGCGCAACACCTGGCCGCCGAGGGTGGCGCCTTCCAGCACATAGAGGGCGCCCAAGGCCTGGGCCACGTTGGTGATGGCGGGCAGTTCGGGGCATATCGGCAAGGCATCGATCTGCAGGTTTTCCAGGCCCAGCGCCCGCAAATCCGCCTGCAAGTACGGGGTTTTGCTGCGCCGCCCCCACTCCAGGTCCGGGATGATCTCGCCCCACGGCGCCAGGGCGCGCTCCAGCGGTTGATAGAAGCCGTAGTAGGCGCTCATCAACTCGCGGTACAACGCCAGGTCCATGCGGGAAAAAGGCAGCCGAGTGTCGAGGCGTCGATGCAGCGCAGCGGTCGCCGCGCGTAGTTCGACAAGGACAGGAGGTAGTGAATTCATGAGCTGTGCGCACGCCGGGAAGGTTCAAAACCGCGACGTAGAGGCCTGGGATCAAGACACTGCGCAATGGACTGTGAGTAACATAGCACCTTGATACAAAAACGTACCTATTCGTTCAAACAGGCTCGACCTCAACCGGGTGAGGAAAACCGTTCACGGTAGGCCTGGGGCGTGATCGATACCGCTCGCAGGAAGCTGCGGCGCATGGTTTCTTCACAGCCAAAGCCGCAGTGCACGGCAATGCGCTTGATCGACACGCTGCTGTCCGCCAGTTGCCGGCGGGCGGTCTCCACGCGAATCAACTCGACCGCCCGCGCGGGGGTCTGGCCGGTCTCGCTGCGGTAGTGGCGCACGAAGCTGCGCTCGCTCATGCCCGCCTGGGCGGCCAGTGTGGCAACGTTCAAATCGAGGGTCAGGTGTTCGGCGATCCAGGCGTGCAGCTCCGCAAAACGGCTACCGCCCTTTTGCAGGGACAACGTCACGCTGAACTGCGATTGCCCACCGGGGCGCTTGAGAAACACCACCAGGTGCCGCGCCACTTCCAGGGCCACGGCGCGACCCAGGTCCTCTTCCACCAGCGCCAGGCACAAGTCGATACCGGCGGTCACGCCGGCGGAGGTCCACAGGTTGCCCTGCTGGATGAAAATCGGATTGGCCTCCACCGTCAGCTGTGGGTACTTGCGCGCGAGTTCTTCGCAGCGCGTCCAGTGGGTCACCACGCGGCGGCCGTCGAGCAAACCGCTGGCGGCCAGCAGAAAGGCGCCGGTACACACCGAAGTCATGCGCCGGGCCTGGGTGGCTTTTTGCCGAACCCAGTCCACCAGCGCCGGGTCTTCGGCGGCGCCGTACACCCCCCAGCCGCCGGCAATCACCAGTGTGTCGCACGGAGCATCGGCAGGCGGCAGTGGCTCGGCCACCAGGGCCAGGCCCGCCGAGGTCATCACCGGCTCGGCCTGCGCGGCAATCACACTGACCGCATAGGGCAACGGCAAGCCCTGCTGGCGCGCCAGGTCATTGGCCGAGGCAAATACTTGCAAGGGCCCGGTGACGTCGAGCACCTGCACATTGGGAAAGGCGAGCACGTTGATGATTCTGGGCATGTTGGCGTAATTCGTGGGCTCAATGGCGTATGCGCCAAAGCCTAGGTGACTAGAGTGAAGCCGTCCATCCCTTTATCAGGAGCAGTCCCAATGACCTTGCAGATCGGCTTTTTGTTGTTCCCCGGCATCCAGCAACTGGACCTCACCGGGCCCTACGACGTGTTGGGATCGCTGCCGGATGTGAAACTGCACCTGGTGTGGAAGGACCTCGCGCCGGTCACCTCCAGCACCGGCTTGGTATTTACCCCCGGCACCACTTATGACGAGTGCCCGACGCTGGACGTGATTTGCGTGCCCGGCGGTTCTGGCGTCGGGGCATTGATGGAGGATGAGCAGACCCTGGCGTTTCTCAAGACACAGGCCCAGACCGCGCGCTATGTGACATCGGTGTGCACCGGCTCCCTGGTGCTGGGTGCCGCGGGCTTGCTGCGCGGGCGTCGCGCGACCACTCACTGGGCCTACCACGACCTGCTCGCACCGCTCGGTGCGATCCCGGTGCAGGAGCGCGTGGTGCGTGACGGCAACCTGTTGACCGGTGGCGGGATTACCGCCGGGATCGACTTTGCCCTGACCCTGGCCGCCGAGCTGTACAGCGAGGCGGCAGCGCAACTGGTGCAGTTGCAGATTGAGTACGCCCCGGCGCCGCCGTTCAATGCTGGCCGGCCGGAAACCGCACCGTCGCATGTACTGGAAGAAGCCCGCAAGCGCACCGCCGAGTCGCGCAAGACCCGGGGTGAAATCGTGGCACGGGCGGCGGCCAAGTTGGGTTAAGCGTTCGCCCGTCCGTGGCGGTCGGCGGGCACCAGATGCCCGATGGTGCCGTCCCCATACGCCCGCTCCACTTTGGAAATCACCACGTGATAACCGCCGTACCAGCGGCGGTATAGGCGCTTGGCTTCCAGGTGGGTCGGGTGGCTGGCAAAGGCGCGAATGGAGGCCTCGTCACGCCAGTAATAACTGGCGTTGATCAACCCGCCATCCGCCGAACGCCACGACTCGGCCCCCACGTATCCCGGCAGCCTTGCTGCCAATGCGTCGATCAGATTCGTGAGGCGCTGGAACTCGTCATCCCGTTCGCCGGGCTTGTAGATAAAGGCTGCGATGTACATGGGTAACGTCCTTTTATGAGTGATGTTTCACGTCGGGCGAGACATCAATGCCAAGCGCACGGCCAGCACCATCAGCACGGTTGCCAGGCCCCATTTCTGTAAGCCTGCGCTCCCCGGTTTGCCGGCAAAAAACCGGCTAACCGCCCCGCCAAAAATCCCCAGCACGGCATGAAACACACCGCTGATCAGCGTCAGGATGATCCCCAGTTGCACCAGTTGCAGCGCGATGGGGCCCGCCTCGGGGCTGACGAATTGCGGCAGGAACACCATGAAAAACAGCAGCGCCTTGGGGTTGAGCAAACTGTTGAGCATTGCCCGCACAAACACCCGGCCCAGCGGCACGCGGCTGACGTGGGCCGTGTCCAGGGCGGGCGTTTTCTGCAGGGTCTTGAACACCAGCCACAGCAGGTACAACACCCCGGCGTAGCGAATCAGGTCGAAGGCCGGCGGCCAGCTGGCGACCAGAGCGGTCACGCCGGTTGCGGTCAGTGCCGTGAGCAGCAGGTCCGCCACGCTGATGCCCAACCCGGATGCCACCCCGCCACGCCAGCCATAGGTCACACCGTGGCTGATGACGAAGGCCATGTTCGGGCCCGGGGATAACAACAGCAGCAGGACTGCGCCAGAGAACACAGCCAGGGTTGCGAGGTCGATCATGCTCAAGCCATCCACCGGGAAAGCCTGTAGATTAATCAGCTCACCTGATACAAACAAAAAATTGATCTAGATACGCTTTACACGGGAACGCACCATGGCTCAGGTCCGCTACAAACTGATCGTCGATGAACTGGCCACGCGGATTCGCGCCGGAAAATTGCCGCCGGGCACCCAGTTGCCGACCGTGCGTAGCCTGATGAACAGCCATCGCATCGCCCTCGCCACTGCCTTGCGGGTGTACAGCGAACTGGAGGCCAGCGGCCTGGTGGTGGGTGAACCGGGACGCGGGACGTTTGTGCGCGACACCACGTTGCTGCGGGGCATGGGCCTGGTACAACAACCGCTGCAACCGGGCACCGTGGACCTGAGCCTCAACTACCCCTCGTTGCCGGGCCAGGCCGAGATGCTGCGCGACGGTTTGCGTGCCATTGCCGCCTCGGGCGACCTCGATGCGCTGCTGCATTCCGCGCCGCAGGGTGGCCGCGCCCATGAACGACAGACCGCCGCGCGGCACCTGCGCAATCGGCAGATTCGCGTGAGTGGCGAGCAAGTGCTGATCGTCAACGGTGCGCAACAAGGCCTCGCCGTCAGCCTGATGGCGCTGCTGCAACCGGGGGATGTATTGGCGGTGGATGCGCTGACGTATCCCGGGTTGAAAACCCTGGCCCAGTCCCAGCGCATCGACCTGGAGCCGCTGCCGCAACCGGCTGGGCATACGGATCTGGATGCGCTGGAGGCTTTGTGCAAACGGCGCCCGGTGCGGGCTTTTTATTGCATGCCCACGTTGCACAATCCGCTGGGCACGGTGATGGGTGAAGCCGACCGCGAGCGCCTCGCAGCGTTGGCTGAACGCTACGATTTTCTACTGATCGAAGACGGCGCCTACGCCTTTCTCGCCGAGCCCGCACCGAAGCCGTTGTTTACTTATGCGCCGCTGCGCACGGTGTATGTGTCTGGCCTTTCGAAGAGTGTGGCGTCGGGGTTGCGGGTGGGGTTTATCGTCGCGCCCAAGGCGTGGGTACCGGCGCTGGAGCAAGCGATCCGTGTCTCGACCTGGAGCACGCCGACGCTCACGGTGAACCTGGCGTGCCGCTGGATAGAATCCGGTGCAGTGGATGCACTGGAAGAGCACAAGCGCCAGGATGCGCGCCAACGCCAGGCGCTGGCCCGGGAGGTCTTGCGAGGGTGTGAGGTGATTGCGCATCCGGCGTCGTATTACCTGTGGCTGGTGTTGCCGGAAGGTCTGCGGGCGGATGCAGTGGTGGCTGCGCTTGAGGGCCAGGGTGTGCGGGTCACCAGTGCCGAGCCGTTTGCCTGTACGGCCCATGTGCCGCATGCGTTGCGGGTGGCGCTGGGGTCGATTGACTTGGCGACGTTGAGAATAGCCTTGGGGAAAATTCGCGAGGCAATTCGGATATGAATAAAGGGCCAGCAGGGTAAATCCCTTTGATTTGCGGGACATTTCCGAGACAATCTTTCGGCCTTGTGCCTGCCGGAACCGGTGGCTAGTCTTCGCCCCGTCACTGCTCATCAGTGATCGGGTTTAGTCGCCCGGATCCGAAAAGGCGCATGTCCCATCATGAGGTTTTATGGTGGCTGTGCGCAGGGCACCTTCGGGTGCGCCGGTTTTTCCTTTTCGGCCGGTCGACTAACCTGCGTACAGCCGCCACCCTACGTTTAGTCGCGAAGGGGTCGGCTCCTTAACCGAAAAGGAGTTACACCATGAATAAACCCGTCCCCGACCCACCCATCGACCTGCTCAAAAACCGCGCTGCCTTCAATCGCGCCCTCGAACACTACCTGCCTTCCCAGGGCTTCCATACCGTCAACGAAGACCTGAGCTTCGAAGACTCCCTGCTCTACACCGCCAGCCTGCTCAGCAGCGCCTCGGCCACCGCCCTCGACTGCGGCGAACTGCTGCAAAGCCCCGAGCGGGCAAAGTTGCTGGCGGTGTGGCATTTGCTGGAAATTGCCAAGACCACCGTCGACCGCTCGATTGAGTGTTTGCACCTGCGCAAGGCTTAGCCGCAACCCCGTCAAGCCTGTGTGGGTTTGTGCATCCGGCCAAATCCACACGGCAACGATTGCCCAATCCTCTGGCCAACGCTTAGAATGCGAACCGTTATCAATTAAGACGCCCGCGCCAGGATGCCCATGTCGAGCGACCACCCACTGGATCATGCCGCCATCGGCCAGCTCTACCATGCCCATCATTCCTGGCTGCGCGGCTGGTTGAGCCGGCGTACGGGCTGCCGTGAGCACGCCGCCGACCTGGCGCAGGAAACCTTCGTGCGCCTGCTCAACGCGCGCAAGCAGCAAGCCTTGCTGCAACCCCGGGCCTACCTGAGCAGCATCGCCCGCAGCCTGATGATCGACCAGTATCGCCGCCGCGAACTGGAGCGTGCCTATCTGGAGAGTCTCGCGCATTTCCCGCAAGTCGAGGTGCCGTCGGAAGAAACCCGCCTGCTGATCCTCGACAGCCTGGAGCGCATCGACCGCCTGCTGGACCAACTCAAGCCACGGGTGCGCGAAGCGTTTTTGCTGGCGCAACTGGACGGCTTGACCTGCCAACAGATCGCCCAGCGCCTGGGGGTGTCCAAGGCCACCGTGGAGCGCGACCTGGCCAAGGCACTGCATGCCTGTTATCGGTTGCGTTATGCCGAAGGCTAATCCGCCATTGGTGGACCAGGCGATCCAGTGGATGATCAAGCTGCGGTTCAATATTGCCGATGACGCCACCACCGCTGCCTTCGAACGCTGGCTTGAAACCAGTGGCGATCACCAGCAGGCCTGGCAACGGGTCTCGTCGATGAGTGACGAGTTTGCGCAGTTGCCGGCACAGGTCGGCCGCCATGCCTTGCAAGGTGCCCGCCAACGCATCAGCCGCCGTGAAGGGTTGAAGTTGCTCGGGCTGTTCGCCGGTGCCGCAGGCCTGACATGGTTCGGCCGCGACTACACGCCATTGCCCGGCCTGCTGGCCGACTACCGCACCGCCACCGGAGAGCGGCGTTGGGTCGCCCTCGACGATGGCAGCCGTATCCAGCTCAACAGTGCCAGCGCCATCGACACAGTCTTCAACACCGAAAGACGTCTGGTGCAGTTGCGCCAAGGTGAAATCCTGATCGACATGGGCGCCGACGGTAGCGCGCCACGGCCCTTCTGGGTGCAAACCCGCGACGGTTATCTGCGCGCTTTGGGCACCCGGTTCATGGTGCGCGAGGAGCCCGACGGCACCTTGCTCGCCGTGCAAAAAGGCAGCGTCGCGGTATTCGCCGACAGCCATCAGGCCAGCGCACGTGGGGTGATACAGCCCGGCGAGCAGATGCTGTTTGATCGAAACGGCTTGCGTCCACCCGCCACCACGGGCCTGGATCCCTGGGCCTGGAGCGACGGTGTGATCAGCGCTCACAACATGCGTCTGGACGATTTCCTCGCGGAGCTGAGCCGTTACCGCACTGGGCTGGTGCGCTGCAGCGAAGCGGTCGCCGGCCTGCGTGTGTCCGGGACTTACCAGTTGGACGATACCGATCAGGTCCTGACCCTGGTGGCACAGACACTGTCGGTGAACATCACCTATCGCAGCCGTTATTGGGTGACCGTCGCAGCTCGTGCATGACCTTCCGAAAATAAATGAGGTGAATTCTCATCTTCGCTCGACCTGTAAGGAAAGGCCGATCAACAGGCCGATTCTGTCCACTTCCTTCAGGAGCATTCCGCGGTCATGCAAGCGTTCCCCTCCAAGCGTTCTCCCCTCAAGCATGCGGTGCACGCCGCCCTGCTCGGTGCCTGCCTGAACGGCAGCGCCCTGCCCCTGGCGGTCATGGCGCAAACGCCTGTCAGCGACACCCAGGCCCGTGACTGGAACATCGCACCCGGCCCATTGGCCACGGTGCTCGACCAGTTTGCGCGCCAGGCGAGTATCAGCCTGTCCTATGACGCCACCAGCGTCGCCGGCAAGACCAGCCCCGGCCTCAACGGCGCACTGGACAGCCAACAGGCCTTGAGCCAATTGATCCAGGGCCAGGGTTTGCAAGCCCAACGCCAGAGCAACAACACCTGGCTGCTGTTGCCGCAAGTCGCGGACACCGGCGCGCTGAACCTGGGCGCCACCACCGTGACCGGCGAACACCTCGGCGTCACCACTGACGGCAGCGGTTCCTACACCACCGGCGCAGTGACCATCGGCAAGGGCGCCCACAGCCTGCGGGAAACACCGCAATCGGTCAGCGTCATGACCCGCAAGCTGATCGACGACCAGAACATCACCACCATCGATCAATTACTGGAACACACCCCGGGTATCACCACCTACGACTCACCTATGGGTGGCAAGTATTTCTATTCCCGTGGTTTCAAGATGCTCGGCCAATACCAGTTCGACGGTGTGCCGTTGGACATCGGCAAAGACTACGTACAGGCCGACAGCTTCACCGCCAACATGGCGATCTATGACCGGGTGGAAGTGCTCAAGGGCGCGGCCGGCATGCTCAAGGGCGCCGGCACCGCCAGTGGTGCGGTGAACTTCGTGCGCAAGCGGCCACAAGACAAACCCACCACCAGCCTGTCGCTGTCTGCCGGCACCTGGGACAACTACCGCGCCGACGTCGATACCGGCGGCCCGCTCAATGACAGCGGCACCGTACGCGGGCGCGCCGTGGTCAGCCAACAGAATCGTGGCTCGTACATGGACGTCTCCAAGCGCCAGGACCAAGCTGTCTACCTCGCACTGGATGTTGACCTCTCGCCTGACACCACCCTGGGCATCGGTGCCAGCTACGAAGATGTCGATGCAACGCCCTGCTGGGGCGGCGTGCCGCGCTACAGCGACGGCAAGAGCATCGGCCTGAGCCGTTCCACCTGCCTGGGCCAGGCCTGGAACGACTGGCAGAGCCAACGCACTACGCTGTTTGCCGACCTCACCCACCACTTCAACGACGACTGGCAACTCAAGGTCACGGCGGTGAACAGCCGCAACCTGCAAGACATCAAATACGCCGCCAGCCAAGGCACCGTGAAGTACGGTGATCCGGCGCCAACCGCCGAGATGTACGCCGCGCTGTTTGACTACGACCACCGGGATTTCGGACTGGATGCCTACCTGGACGGTAAGTTCGAAGCGTTCGGTTTGCAGCATGAACTCATCATCGGCGCCAATGGCAGCCGTGGCATCCAGGACGATGTCTACGCGATCCGGAGCCTGCCCGACCGGCAAAGTATCTTCCTGCCCAACCACCACTTTCCGCAGCCCGCCAACGATACCTTCTGGCCCAACATGTACCGGGGCGGCACCGTCAAGGAAACCGCCACCCAGTACGGTACCTACGCCACTTTGCGCCTGAGGCTGGCCGAGCCATTGATGGTGGTGCTCGGCAGTCGCGTCAGTTGGTTCGAAAACCGCCGCCAGTCGAATAACCTCGCCTGGGGCGAATGGGCCCTGCAGGATGCACGCACCAAGGAAACCGGTGAAGTCACGCCGTTCGCCGCGGTGATCTATGACCTCGACGACAACCTTTCGGTGTACGCCAGCTACGCCGATATCTTCCAGCCACAAAGCTCCAACGCCACGGTGACCGGCGCCGCCCTCAAGCCCAAAATCGGCGAAAACTACGAACTGGGCATCAAGGGCGAATGGTTTGAGGGGCGCCTCAACAGCTCGCTGGCATTGTTCCGCGCTATCGAGAAAAACGCCGCCGAAACCGACTACACCACCCAGTGCGGTACCTCGGCAGACGGCTATTGCTACACCGACACTGGCAAGGTTCGCGCACAGGGTGTCGAAGCCGAGTTGAGTGGCGAGTTGCTGGAACGCTTGCAAGTGGCGGGCGGCTATACCTACACCCAGACCAAGAACCTCAACAACATCAACAGCGCCGCCATTGGCGCGGTTGCAAACAGCTACGTGCCGCGACACATGCTGCGCTTGTGGGGCGATTATCAGTTGGACGGCACACTGTCGAAATGGAGCGTCGGCACCGGCGTCAACGCCCAGAGCAGCAACTACCGAATTCAAGGCATCAAACTGGAACAAGCCGGTTATGCGGTATGGAATGCGCGGTTGGCGTACCGGGTTGATGACACATGGACGGTGGCGCTGAACGGTAACAATCTCTTCGACAAAAATTACTATCAGACGGTGGGAACGGCCGACTGGGGTAATTTCTACGGCGAACCGCGCAACTTTACCGTCAGTTTGAAAGGCAATTTTTAAGGTTAGTACCGCCTCAATGTGGTGACGGACTCACGTCCTCACCACTCGTCGCTTGTCCCCGAAAAACCCCGCATCCGACCTCCGTCAAAAAAAGGTTTTCCTCAGCCGCAGGAAATTTCCTAAATTTATTCCTACACTCCAAAACGCCAGCATTTTGTTCCGGAAAAACCCGGAAATCCGACCAAGACAGTCAACAAACTGTCACGCGGAAGAGCACCTGACGTGTCTAGACCGAAGGTCTTATAAAAAAGTCAAAACCTTGACGAGCGACGAAAAGGGAACCATCATTTAGCCATTACCCCGCAAATTCCCTGCAGATAGATAGGTAATTGCGTATTACCCAGCGAAGTAACCGTTCGTCTGGCGCCACTTATAAAGCAAGCCCTGCCTTTATGGATGAGCAGCCGAACAAGGAAGCCCTGGTGTGCAATGAGGGATGTTTTTATGCGCGAGAAGTCGTCAGTCGACAGCCTGTTTTTGACCCGGGCCGGTTTCATTGAGTTCTTTGTTGTTTTCGTAAAATTGATGCACGGCCTCACCGCCGTTTTTCCAGCACTGATCCTGCTGTTTTATCCAGACCCGATGGCCCCCGAACTGCGCGCGCACTTTCTCGGCTTGCTGCTGTTTTTCGCGATCCTGACGATCATTCTGTTCCAGGCCATGGGGGTTTACTCCGAGGAGCTGTTCAGCAACCGCCTGCGGTTTCGCACCATGCTGGTGGCCTGGTCCGCGGCCTTTTGCATCCTGCTGTTCATGTACCAGATTCTGCTGATGTTCCCGCAGTTGAGCCCGCGCAACCTGGCGTTCTGGTTTATCACCAGCCTTGCGTTGTTCGGGCTGGAGCGGATCGTGATGCTGCGCCTGTTCCGCAACCTGATGGCCAGCGGCAAATACCTGCAACGCACGGTGATCCTCGGCTTCACCGACACCGCCGTGCACGTGGCCGACCACTTGCAGCGCAACGGCGATATCCGTTCCGGACTGATCGGTTTTATCGACGACCGCACCGAGCGCATCCCCAAGGAACTGAGCAACCTGCCGCTGCTGGGCAACACGCGCGACCTGGAAAAACTGATCCGCTCCGAGCAGGTCAACCAGGTGATGATTACCCTGCCCTGGGCCGCCGAACAGCGGATCAACGGGCTGGTGAAGCGCCTGCGGCAGATGTCGGTCAACGTCATGCTGGTGCCCGACATGGCGGCCCTGCGCTATGGCCACAGCCGCATCACCGATGTCGGCGGCATCCTGATGTTCAACACCTCCCACGTGCCGCTGCGGGGCTGGTCGCCGTTTATCAAGCGCTGTGAAGACCTGATCCTGGCAACCCTGGGCCTGGTGGCACTGTCGCCGATCATGCTGATCACGGCGATTGCCATCAAGCTCGACTCCAAGGGCCCGGTGCTGTTTCGCCAGAACCGGTTTGGCTACAACGACAACGTGATCCGGGTGTTCAAGTTCCGCTCGATGTACGCCGAGATGAGCGACTTCAACGCCGACCGCCAGACCACCCGCGGCGACCCGCGCATCACCCGCGTGGGCCGGATCATTCGCAAGACCAGCATCGATGAGCTGCCGCAGCTGTTCAACGTGCTGCTGGGCAACATGTCGATGGTCGGCCCGCGCCCGCATGCCACCGCGACCAAGGCCGCCGGCGTGCCCTACGAAGTTGCCGTGAGCGAGTACAGCTCGCGCCACCGGGTAAAGCCGGGCATCACTGGCTGGGCGCAAATCAACGGCTATCGTGGTGAAACCGACACCCTGTTCAAAATCCAGAAACGCGTTGAGTACGACCTGGAGTACATCTCGAAGTGGTCGGTGTGGTTCGACTTGTACATCGTTTTCATGACGGTCCCGGCCGTCCTTTCGACCAAGGAAGTCTATTGATGAACACCCTCAACGGCTTGATTCCCTCCATCATTTCCGGTGGTTCGGGCACCCGGCTGTGGCCGGTGTCGCGGCAAAACATGCCCAAGCCTTTCATGCGCATGCGTGATGACCAGAGCCTGCTGCAGAAGACCTTCCTGCGGGCCAGTCACCTGCCGGGTGTGGAAAGCGTGCTGACGGTGACCAACCGCGACCTGCTGTTTCGCACCCTCGATGACTACCGCGTGGTCAACAAGGCCCATCTGGCCCTTGACCTGTTGCTGGAGCCGTTCGGGCGCAACACCGCCGCCGCCATCGCCGTGGCCGCCCTGCATGTACAGGAAAACTTCGGCAGCGAGGCGCAGTTGCTGATCCTGCCCGCCGACCATCTGATTCTTGATGAAAGCGCCTTCGCCGATGCCGTCACCCAGGCCCGCGAACTGGCGGAGGCCGGCTACCTGGTGACGTTCGGCATCCAGCCCGACCACCCGGAAACCGGCTTCGGCTATATCGAACAAGGCGAGGCGCTGGGCCAGGGGTTCCGGGTCAAGCGCTTCGTCGAGAAGCCCGACCTGGCCACCGCCCAGGGCTACCTGGACGGCGGCAAGCACCTGTGGAATGCCGGGATGTTCTGCTTCAAGGCCGGTACATTGCTGGAGGAACTGGCGCTGCACGCCCCCGCCGTGCTGGACGCCGCCAAGGCCGCCCTCGAGCACGGCCACAGCCTGAACAACAACAGTTGCCGTCAGCGCGAGCTGAACGCTGAAGGTTTCGGCGCGGCGCCCGACATCTCGATCGACGTGGCGCTGATGGAAAAATCCGCGCAAGTGGCGGTGGTGCCCTGCGACATCGGCTGGAGTGATATCGGTTCCTGGGACGCGGTGCGCCAACTCACCCCCAGCGACGCCAACGGCAACCAGGTCAATGGCCAGGCGATCCTGCATGACGTGCACAACTGCTACATCGACTCGCCCAAGCGCGTGCTGGGCGCAGTGGGCGTGCGCGACCTGATCGTCGTCGACACCCCGGATGCGATCCTGATTGCCGACGCCAAGCGCAGCCAGGACGTGCGCTACATCGTCGCCGAGCTCAAGCGCCAGGACCATCCGGCATTCAGCCTGCACCGCACCGTCACCCGGCCGTGGGGCACCTACACCGTGCTGGAAGAAAGCAGCCGCTTCAAGATCAAGCGCATCGTGGTCAAGCCCCAGGCCTCCTTGTCCCTGCAAATGCACCATCACCGCAGCGAGCACTGGGTAGTAGTCAGCGGCGCGGCGATGATTACCAACGGCGACCGTGAATTCCTGATCAACGCCAACGAGTCCACCTACATTCCGGCCGGGCACAAGCACCGCCTGACCAACCCCGGCATCATCGACCTGGTGATGATCGAGGTGCAGAGCGGCGAGTACCTGGGCGAAGACGACATTGTGCGTTTTGACGACATCTACGGCCGGGCTCCGGCCGAAGTGAAGAAGTGATGCGTACCGCCCTGATCATCCCGACCCGCAACGCTTCCAGCCACCTCGACCGGCTGCTGCCGGCGCTGCGCATGCAAACCCTGCAACCGGACGAAACCCTGGTGGTCGACAGCGCTTCCAGCGATGACACCGTGGCGCGTTTTCGCGAGTTCGGCGTACGGGTCGAAGTGATCGATGCCAAGGACTTCAACCATGGCGGCACCCGCCGCTGGGCCAGCGAGCAAGTCGACGGCGACGCGCTGATCGTGATGACCCAGGACGCGATCCCCGCCGAACCCGAGACGTTCGCCAACCTGGTGGGCGAACTGGAACTGGACCCGCTCAACGGCGTCGCTTACGGCCGCCAGTTGCCGCACCCGGATGCCGGCGTGCTGGGCGCCCAGTCACGCCACTTCAATTACCCGCCGCAAAGCCGCAGCAAAAGCCTGGCTGATGCGCCGGAGCTGGGGATCAAGACCTGCTTCAGCTCGGATTCGTTTTCGGTGTACCGGCGCAGCGCCCTGCAAGCCGTCGGTGGCTTCCCCGCGGATGTGATCGGCAGCGAGGACGCCTACGTCGCCGCCCGCATGCTGCTGGAAGGCTACAAGGTGCGCTACGCCGCCACCGCCCTGGTCTATCACTCCCACGATTACCGTCTCATGGATGAGTTTCACCGCTACTTCGACATTGGCGTTTTCTACGGCCGCGAGCCGTGGATCCGCCAGGCTTTTGGCGATGCCGGCGGTGAAGGTAAACGCTATGTACTGGCCGAGCTTCGAGCGTTACGCGAAGCCGGTGCATTGCACCGCGTACCCGAAGTACTGGTGCGCAGCGCGTTCAAATTGCTCGGCTACCGGCTGGGCCATCTGGAGCGCCAGCTCCCCCTCGCCCTCAAGCGGCGCATCAGCATGTTCCCCGGTTATTGGAGGTGAGCATCATGACCTACAGGAAGACCCCTTTGATGAAACGAACCTTGCTCGTCCTGGCCATGATGGCATTGGCCGCCTGCAATACGCCCGCGCGGATCGTCGCGCCCGATGGCAAGACGGTGGACGAGGGCAAGCAGGCCCTCGATCGCATGGCCCAACTGCCACCGGCGGTGGAGCGGATCCGCATCGGCGACCAGTTGCGGATTGTCCGCGATGCCGGGGAAATGCCAACCCTGTCGGCGTTCAACGTCAGCACGATTTACGAGCTGACGCTGTACACCGTGCAGAACGACGGCAAGATCAACTATCCCTTCCTGGGGCCGATCCAGGTGGCGCGGCGCACGCCGGCGGAAGTCGCCGCCGAGCTGAGCCAGAAACTCGCACCGGTGTATCGCGAGCCTCGGGTGACGGTGAACATCAACCAGGCGCCGGGCAACACGGTGATCGTCGGCGGCGCGGTATTAAACCCGTCGGCTGTCTCCATCGCCACGGCCCCGACCATGGAGCAGGCGATTCTCGGTGCCGGCGGCGTGAGCTCGGTGGGCAACGCGAGCATGGTCGCCCTGCTGCGTGAAGATGGCCAAGGCGTCTACCACGCCTACTTCCTCGATTTCAGCCAGTACCTGAAGAACGGCGCACTGGGCCGCAAGCCCGTGGCGCTGCAACGCGGTGACGTGGTGTTTGTACCCAAGTCCAACGTCGGCGAACGGATCCAAGGCGTGGACACTTACCTGAACCAGCTGATTCCCTTCACCAAATCCATTGGTGTGGGCTACAGCTACACCACGAACCACTAAAGGAGCGACATCCCATGATCGAGATCCGTTCTTTTCGTGATCTTCTGCGTCTGTTCTTCATCTTCAAGCACGAGTTCAAACTGGCGGCGATTGCCGCGCTGGTGATCATTTTGCTGGGGGCGTTCCTGCTGCCGGCCAAGTATGAATCCACCGCGCGATTGCTGGTAAAACCAGGGCGTGACTCGACGATGCCGATCGAGGTCGACAACCGTCAGCCAATCGTCATGCCGAGCACCCAGCGCGACCCGATTGTCGACGAAGAGCGCCTGCTGACCGGCCGCCCTATCGTGCGTGCAGTGGCCGAGCATTACCTGGACGTGATGGACAAGATGCAGCCGCCGGAAGGCGTGTGGAAGCGCACCAAGTGGTACGTCAAGAAAGGCATCAGTGCCGTATTTGACGGTGTGCGAGTGGTGCTGGAAACCGTTGGCATCGTCGAAGAAACCACCCCGGTGGAACGCCTGGCGAAAAGCCTGGAGAAAAACTTCGAAGTGACCCACGCCATCGGCTCTACGGTGATGGACATCAGCTTCCGCTGGGATGACCCGCAAATCGCCCAGGCGGTGGTCAAGGATTGGGTCGAGACCTACATCGACGAGCGCACCCAGGCGTTGGGCCGCAAGAGCCTGTATGCGTTCTATGAAGGCCAGGTGTCTTCCAGCGCTGCGCAGATCAAGAGCTACAAGGAGCAGATCCTCGCGCACTTGAACGACATCGGCGCCTCGAGCATCACCGATCGCCTGGAAGACTTGTCCGAGCGGATCAACGTGCTGCGTGGCGAGGTGTTCAACTCCACTCGGCTGATCGCTTCCTCCGACGTGGCGTTGCAGAGCACCCGTGACCAACTCAAGGGCCAGCCCAAAGAGGTGACCACGGTTCGCCAGATCGCGTTGAACCCGCAGCAACAAGACTTGCGTCGCCTGCTGAACCAGAAGCTCCTGGAAAAAGCCGACATGATGCGTACCTATACGGATAACGCGCCGCCGGTCAAAGCCCTGGACGCTTCGATCCGTGCCATGCAGGCCCAGGTCGCCGGTGAAAGCGACACGGTGCAAAGCTCCGAGAACCGCGCGCCGAACACCCTGGAAATCCACCTGCAACGGGTACTGCTGGATGAGACCAGTCGCAACCAGTCGCTGCGTACACAGTTGGTGCAACAGCAGAAGCAACTGACTGAACTGGAAGCCCAGCGTAAGGACGCCCTGGCCATCGAGCCGGAACTGGCGCGCCTGGCCCGTGAGCTGAACGGCACCGAGAAAAACTACGCGCTGTATGTCGACAGCCTGGAAAAATCGCGGATCGACCGTGAACTGGACAAGAGCCAGATCAGTAACATCGCGGTGATCGAAGAAGCTACCCTGAACCCTGGGCGCGTCTTCCCGAAAACCCTGCTGATGCTGTTGCTGGCGATCCCGTTCTCCATCGTGGTCGGCTTGCTGGTGATCTACCTGTGCTACCTGCTGGATCAACGGATCCACGACGGCGGCCTGGTGGAAGGCAAATTCGGCCTGCCGCTGTGGACCACGCTGCCGGAGTTGGACACCAGCACCGCGCAAAGCACCAACGCCTTCAACGCGAGCATCTATCGCCTGTATGGGTTGCTGCCGCTGGAGCGTATTGCCGAACAGGGCCTGACCCTGGGGCTGACCTCGGCACGGCACGGTGAAGGCGTGAGCTTTATCGTCGAGCAGTTGCGCCAGTTGCTGGAAGAGAACGGCGTGCGGGTGCGGATCGGCGGGGTTGAGCCGGCGATTCCGGGCCAGGTGGTACTGCTGGATGCTTCGGCGCTGCTGGACAATCGTGATGCGTTCATCAACCTGCGCCGTGCCGACCTGATTGCGCTGGTAGTGGAAGCGCAAAAAAGCACGGTACCGGTGGTGGAACACGCACTGTCGATCCTCACCACGGCGTTCGGCAAGGTCGATGGCATTATCATCAACCGCCGCAAGTTCGAGGTACCGGTCAAGGTGCTGAAAACCATCGCCAAATACCGGGGTTCGTTCTGATGCGCATCGCCCTGCTCGCTCCCCTGCCGCCGGAAAAGAACGGGATCGCCGACTACGCGAACCACTTCAAGACGGCACTGGAGCAACTGGGCGTCGAGGTGGCTACGCCCTTGACGGGCGTGGTCGGCAGCACGGCGGCGATCAAGCAAGCCATTGCCGGTTTCGACTGGCAGGGTGTTGACCTGGTCCACGCCGAGCTGGGCGGTGGGCGGCTGGGGGAGTTCCTGGCCCTGCGCGAATTGCGCAAGGCCTACCCCGCCCTGCCGTTGACCGCCACGGTGCATGACCCGGAACGCATGGTCTGGCGGCGCGAGCAATTGCCCTTTCCGCTGAACCTGCTGGAATCCTTGCCCAGCCCATTGCCCCAGGCGGCAGTGGTGCTGGCCGATCCCTTGACCCTGCGCGAAGAACGTCACGTCGCCCAGGGCCTGACCCGGCTGGTGACCCTCACCCGCCTGGGCGCCGACTGCCTGACGGCGCGCATGCAATTGCCCGCCGGCAAGGTGGCGGTGATCAACCACGCCAACCTGGATATCCCGCCGGTGGCCTTGCCGCCGCTGGACACGCTGCACCTGTTGTATTTCGGTTTTATCTACCGTGGCAAAGGCATCGAAGACCTGTTGCAGGCCCTGGCCGCCGCCTTCGAAAAAGCCCCCGAATTGCGTGACCGTGTGCGCCTGACCCTGGCCGGTGGCACTGCCGCCGAAATGGCGTTTGGCACAGGCGGCAATTACCTGGAGCAGTTGAACAGCCAGATTGCCGAACTCGGCCTGGCAGGCTCCATCGACTGGCGGCTGAATTTGCCGGCCAGCGAGATCCCGCAGACGATCCAGGCGCACCATGTGATGGTGCTGCCGTATCGCGAATCGAAAAAGCTCGGCCTGCTGGGCCGCCAGCGCGGCACCAGCGGCGCATTGTCCTGGGCTGCCGCCTGCGGGCGCGGCGCGATCACCTCCGATGCCAGGGCGTTTGCCGAGGAAGTCGCCAGCGGCAATGGCGCCATCTATCCACAAGGCGATGTAGCCGCCTTGAGCGAACAACTGCTGCGGCTCGCACGCAACCCGCACATGGCCACGGACTGGGCCGCACGCGCCGCCGCCATAGGCCGTGAACGGTTGTGGCCAGTGACCGCGCAGAAGTTCGCGAGCCTGTTTGAGCAAACCGTTGCAGGAGGCAACCATGGCGCGTAAACGGACTTACCTCGCTACCCTCGCAGTCGTCGCTGCGCTGGGTTTGACCGCCTTTCTCTGGGGCCGCCCGGCCGATGCCGAGAGCCATGTGCTCAAGGGCAGCAAAGAGGTCGTGTGGAAGGACTTCCTGGGGGTGAACGCGCAGTTCCTGTGGTTCAGCCCCGAGCGTTATCAGAAGCAGATCGACCGCCTCAAGGCCCTGGGCCTGGAGTGGGTGCGCCTGGACCTGCACTGGGACCAGCTGGAAACCGCCGAGAACCAGTACAACGTCGCGACCCTCGACGAACTGGTGAACAAGCTGCAGCAGAACCAGATCAAGTCGGTGTTCTACCTGGTGGGCTCGGCGAAGTTCGCCACCACCGCGCCCGCCTCCTCGCCGTACCAGGACCAGTTCCCGCCCAAGGACCCGAATATCTTCGCCAACCGCATGGCATTGCTGGAACAGCGTTACCCCAGCGTAGATGCGTGGCAGGTGTGGAACGAACCGAACCTGCTGGGGTTCTGGCGCCCCGCCGCCGACCCGGCCGGCTATGCGAACCTGTTGCAAGTCACCGCCGCCGCGTTGCGGGTGGTGAACCCGAACAAACCGGTGGTGGCCGCCGGCATGGCATTCTTCAGCGAAATGCCCAACGGCCAGAACATGCTCGACGGGCTGCTGCAACTGGGCGTGCCGAGCCTGAATACCGTCATGTCCTATCACCCCTACACCCAATTGCCCGAAGGCAACACGCCGTCGAACCTCGACTTTGTCGAAAAAACCAGCGCCCTCAACCAGAAACTGCGGGCGGCCGGGGTGAATACCCTGTGGAGCACCGAGTGGGGCTGGTCGACCTACAAAGGCCCGAAAGAGGTGCAGGACTTCATCACCACCCAGGGCCAGGCCGACTACATCGTGCGCCGCGTCGCGCTGATGAGCGCGCTGGATTTCGACAAGATCTTCCTGTTCACCCTGAGCGACCTGGACCAGCGCGCCAGCGTGCGCGACCAGAGTTATGGCTTGCTCGACATCGACGCCAACCCCAAGCCGTCGTACACCGCGCTGCAGAATTTCCTGCAGGTGAGCGGGCCCAAATTGACCCCCGGCGACCCACCCACCGCCGATCAGTTGCCCGATGGCCTGTTCAGCATCGGCTGGTCCCGTGCCGACGGGCGCAAGGTGTGGTTTTTCTGGTCGGCCCGTGGCGGCAGCGCGCACTTGCCGGGCATGACCACCGCCACCTTGTATGACCCGTTGCGCGGCACCGAAACACCCTTGAGTGGCACCAATGGACTGGACGTACCGGTCAAGCCGAACCTGCAAATTCTGTTATGGGATTGAAGCCACCCATGCGCATCCTCTGGATCCTGCCCTACTCGCCTTGGCCCGCTACCAGCGGCGGCAAGACGCGCCAGTTTCATTTGCTGCGCAGCCTGGCTGCGCGCGGGCATCGGATCACCTTGCTGCTGCATGACAAACATGCGGTATCGCTGACGGATCGCCAGGTGCTGGAAGCCTTTCTGGAACAGGTGATCATCCTCCCCCGCCGCCCGCTGCGCAGCCTGAAGACCCTGCTGGCCGGGCTGTTTGCGCCGTACCCGTTGCTGGCCAGTGTGAATGGCCTGTCGGGTGAACTGCAGGACACCTTCGAGCGCTTGCTGACCGAGCATTGGGACGTGGTGCAGATCGAACATACCTACACCTTCCAGCCTTACGAAGATGCATTGGCCCGTCGCTCCCAGCCGTTTGTGCTGACCGAACACAATGTCGAATCGTCCCTCGGCGCCGCGACTTACGACCGCCTGCCCGGCTGGGCGTTGCCGTTCATACGCTACGATCAATGGCGCTACGGCCGCTGGGAACACCGGGTGATGCGCCAGGCCGCGCAAGTGGTCGCCGTGACCGACGCCGACGCCCAGACCCTGGCGCAGATTGCCGGCAAGCCGGTACCGGTGGTGGTCAACGGGGTGGATTGCGCGCACTTCGCTGCTGCCCGGCCCGACCCGACGACCCGCCGCGTGCTGTTTCTGGGCAACTACGAATACGCGCCCAACGTCGATGCCATCGAGTGGGCACTGGATGAGATCCTGCCGAAAGTGTGGGCCCGCTGCCCCGACGCACGCATGAGCGTCTGCGGTTTCGGCATGCCGGAAAGCTGGCGCGAACGCTGGAAGGACGGACGCATCGAATGGCAGGGTTTTGTCCCCAACCTGCTGGCCCTGCAATCGAGTTGCTCGGTGTTTCTGGCGCCGTTGCGCCATGGAGGCGGCTCCAAGCTCAAGGTGCTTGAAGCCCTGGCCGCCGGCCTGCCGCTGGCGAGTACCGACCAGGGCGTGTCCGGCCTGGACCTGGTGGAAGGCCTGGATTACCTCGGCGGCCAGACCGCTGAAAGCCTGGCCGACGCCGTGGTGCGCCTGCTGCAACAGCCTGAAATCGCAGCTCCCATGGGCGAAGCCGGTCGCGCCTATGTGCGCCGTGCCCATGACTGGAGCGTCGCCGCCAGCCAGCTGGAGCAGGTGTACGCGCAACTGTCGCCCCAGAGCCAAAAGGAGGCGGCATGCGCATAGGCCTCGATTACCGCACCGTCGGCACCTCGCCGCAATCAGGCATCAGTCGCCAGGTGTACGCCCTGGAAGATGCCCTGCGCACCCTGCCCGGCATCGAGCTCGAACGCTTCAGCGTCGCGCCGCTGGGGGATGAGCTGCGCCTGAACGTGCATTGCCCGGACTGGGGCTGCGCCAAGACCGCCATGCATCAGCCGCACCAGCGCCTGCGTTTCGAGGCGGGCTACCTGCCCAAGGCGCTGCGCAATGAGCACATCGATGTGTATATCAGCACCTTCAATATGGGCCTGCCGCTGCCGCCCAAGCCGCAGGGCCTGCGCACCGTGGTGCTGCTGCATGACCTGTTTCAGATCACCCTGGACAACTATCACGCCAACCGCCTGAAGGCGCTGATCTACAAGGCCAGTGATCGGCTGTCGATCACCTATGCGGTGCACACGGCAGACCGGGTGTGGACGCCTTCGCAGTACAGTGCCGACGAAACCGCGCGGCTGTTTCCCAAGGCGGCAGGCAAGATTCGCGTGTTGCCCAACCAGGTGGTCGGTTTTGTCGGACTGCCGGCGGACCTCTCGGCCCGGCAACTGCCCGAGCGCTACTGGCTGCTGGTGGGTACCCGGGAATTGCGCAAGAACGTGCCGTTCCTGGTGGACGCCTGGCAGCAAGCGCGCAGCCAGTCGCCGAGCGTGCCGGAACTGGTGCTGGTGGGCAGCCTGGAGCATTTGCCCGAAGCACAACGCAACTACCCGGGGATACGCGCCTTGAGCGGCGTATCCGACGCTGAATTGCACGGGCTCTACCGCAAGGCCTTGCGCCTGTGGCAGCCTTCCTACGCGGAAGGCTTTGGCTTGCCGGTGATCGAAGCCCTGAGCGTCGGCACTCCGGTGGCGGTGGCCAGCGGTACCTCGCTGGACGAAATCACCCCGCCGCTGGCACCGCGGTTTTCACCCACGGACGGCGCGGCGCTGGTGCAATTGATGCTGCACCTGGCCGACCAACCCGTCGAACAACCACCTGAACAGTTACGCAGCTGGGCCGAACGCTTCAACCACCAGGCCTACCGTCGGCGCCTGGCCGAACTGATCGAGGAATTGAATTGAGAATCTCACTGGGTAGCCTCGTCGCCATCGTCTTCGGCCTGCTGTTTGGTGGGTTGATCCTGTTTCTTTCCCCGGTCAAGGCCGTGCTGGCAGTGATCGGCCTGGCCGCTGCCGTGACGATTCTGCGGTTCCCGTTCTGGGGACTGCTGCTGTTCGCCCTGGTGGCGACGTTCATGCCCTACTCCACCCTCAACCTGGGGATTCGCAGTACGGTCAGTGAGGCGCTGATCGCCCTGACCTGGGCGGCGGTGATCTGGCACGGTTTCCTCTCGCGCCTGCCGGCCGCCCCACCGCTGTCGCGGCGCCCTACCGACCGCATGTTGATGTGGCTGATGATCTTCACAGTGGTGCCGTTTATCGTCGGCCAGGTCAGCATCACCGCCGAGGCCAGCGGCGTGGCGAACTGGTTGCGTTGGCTGCTGAACCTGTCGGTGCTGTTCCTCGCCGCCAAGCTGCTGGTTGAACAGAAGAACCGCGAAGCCCTGGTGATCGCCTTGTTGCTGGGCACACTGGCGATGCTGGTGATGTCCATCGGTGTATTTATCCGCTCGCGCTCGGCCTCGGGCATGTTGCCGATCCTGACCCTGATGAACTACGGCAGCCTCGACACCCTGTCCCTGGGCCTGGGTGCCATGGCCTCGCGGATGGGTTCGCCATGGATGCACCCGAATGCCACCGGCGGGATCATGGCGCTGCTGCTGCCATTGGCGTTCTGCTATGGCATCACCAACACCGGCTGGAAACGCGGTCTCGGCCTGGGCGTTGCCTGCCTGGGTGCGGCGGCCCTGCTGTTGGCCAGCAGCCGGGGGGCGATGGTCAGCCTGGCGCTGGTGCTGATCTGGATGGCGTCGCGGCGGGTGCCGTACACCGGGCGTTTGCTGATGATCGGCGTGGCGTTGGCCGTGGCGCTGGTGCTGTCGTACCCACCGTTGCAGGAACGTCTGGCGACAATCTTTTCGGCGCAGAACGCGAGTACCGAAGTGCGCTTTGACGAATACCGCATGTTCCCCCAGGCCGTGGCCAGTTACCCGCTGGGCATTGGCTTCAAGGTTGACCCTCCAGTGCCGGGTACGCACCTGCTGGGGATTTCCAACCTGTGGCTGAATTTCGTCTACAAGACCGGGGTGATCAGCATGCTGCTGTTTATCGCAGTGACCTGGCGCTGGTGGCGCGAGTCCCGTCCGGAAATCGGCCCGATCCGCCTGACCAAGGACAATGCGATCTGGCTGGGCAGCACGGCGGGGATTCTGTCGGCGCTGGTCAGCGGCTTTTTCGACCACTACTTCAGCTTCGCCCTGGTGATGATTGCGCTGTTCTGGCTGATGGTGGGGATCAACGTGCTGGAGGCGCGGCGGCTGTTTCCGGCGCGTCTGCCAAAGGTCAAGACCGTGGCGCATCGCAAGCCTGTGTTCAATAGCGTCGGGCCCTAGGCATGCTCGGATCGGCGTTCTGGTTGACCCTGGCAACCTTGCTGGGGTTGTGCCTCGGGTTTGCCCGTGAGTGGTTGCTGGTGGCGGCGTGGGGTGCGGGCGAGCGCAGCGATGCGTTCCTGATCGCGCTGTTCTTGCCCGAAGCGTTACGCATGTCCCTGGCCGGCGGTGTGCTGAGTGCCGCCGCCCTGCCGCTGTACCTGCAACGCAAGGACGGCGAGCGCCTGGACTGGCTGGCGGTGTTGTTCCCGGCGCTGTTGCTGATCGCCCTGGTGACCAGCCTGCTGCTGACGTTGCTGGCGCCATGGCTGGTGCAGCTGCTCGGCCCGGGGCTGGCGGCGACGGCCACCAGCCTCGCCAGCAGCAACTTGCAGATTCTCGCCTGGAGTGTGCCGGGGCTGATGCTGCATGCGCTGTTCAGTATTCCGCTGCAGGCCAGCGAGCGCTTTGTGGTCGCGGGGCTCGGTTCGTTGCTGTTCAACCTGCCGCCGGTGACCTACCTCGCCCTCGCCGGTACCGCCACGCAACCGCACTCGCTGGCGTTGGCCTGCCTCACCGGCAGCCTGCTGATGCCCCTGGCGCTGTTGCCGTCGATGCTGCGCCTGGGCTGGCGGCCGTGGCGGCTGCGGGCTTCGACATTGGAATTGCGCGAGCTGGGCGCTCGCATAGGCCCGCTGCTTTTAAGCAACGGTGCCAGCCAGGGTTTGGCGCTGATTGAACGGCTGGTGGCGTCCTTGCTGGGTGAAGGTGCGGTGACCTGGGTCAACCTGGCCCGCAAGCTGATGAACTTGCCGTTGATTGCCCTGATGAGCCTCAACCAGGTGCTGCTGGGCATGATGAGCCGGCGCCAGGGCGACGAGCGCCTGGCCCTGCTCAAGCGCGGCCTGGAAACCGCCAGCCTGCTGACCCTGCCCGCAGGCGTCGGCCTGGTGGCGGCGGCGCCGAGCCTGGTGGCGTTGCTGCTGCCCAAGCAGTCGGTAGATTCGCCGTTGCCGCTGCTGCTGGCCTGGTTTGCCGTGCCGCTGGTGTTCGGCGCCTGGAACGCCCTGCTGGCGCGTTATGCCTATGCCGCCGGCGACACCCGCCAGCCGCTGCGTTGCGAGTTGCTGGGCAGCCTGGTGAACGTGTTGCTGCTGGGTGTGCTGCCGTTTGTGTTTGGCCTGGCGGGTATCCCGCTGGCCGCCCTCGCCGGGGTGTTGTGCACCGCGTTGCTGTTGATGCAGCGCCAGGACTTGCTCGGCGCCCTGCCCTGGAAGGGGCACTGGTTGCTGAGTGGGCTGGTGATGGGCTTGGCGGCGTTGGTGTTGTTTCGGGTTCAAGGTATTTGGCTTCAGCTGGGGTTGAGCACCCTGGCGGGGGCCGTGGTGTTGCTGGGCATGGGCCTGTGGCTCAAGCCGTGGCGCAAGGCAGATTTATAGAGTGGGAGCAGTCAGGTGAAAAAACGCTGGATTCAAATGGATATTGCCAAGGGCATTGGCATCCTGATCATCGTGTTCGGGCATGGCTGGTTCGTGGAGCATTCCCCGAACCTGCTGTACCCGATACTCGCGGTCTTCATCCTGCCGCTGTTCTTTTTCCTCTCCGGGGTGTTCTTCAAGCCCGAGCAGCCGTTCGTTGAAATGGCGGTGCGCAAGGCCGATGCCCTGCTCAAACCGTTCTTCACCACGATGCTGGTGTACGTACTGGTGCGCGATATCCTGCGCGGCCAACCGCTGCTGCCCGACATTGGCGGCGTGCTGTACGCCTCGGTGGATACCCTGCCCTGGCAGGCCTTGTGGTTCTTGCCACACTTCTGGGCGGCGATACTGTTTGCCTGGGTGATGCTGCGGCTGATGCAACGCCTGGGCCTGTCCCTGGTGTGGAGTTGTGTGGTGGTGGGCGTGCAGTTGCTGCTGGGGGTCTGGACCCTGGACTGGTTCTGGCAGGTACCGATCACCGTCGGCGGCCAGACCTGGACGATGCCGGGGCTGCCCTTCAGCCTGGATGTCACGTTGATCAGCAGTACCTATTTCATCCTCGGTTATCTGCTGCGGGACGTGCTGCGCAAACACCAGAGCTCACTGCTGAGCATGGTGGTAGCACTGGTGGTGTACTTCGCGATTTTCATCCCGACCTGGGACACCATGGACTTGGCTCAACGGCGCTATGACCATTGGCTGTGGACCAGTGCACTGGCGGTGATCGGTGTGTACATCTGCTGGGCGCTGGCCGGGTTGATGATGACGTCTGCGGTGCTGACCCGCGCCATGACCTACATCGGCCAGTCGACACTGATCCTGTTGATTTTCCACGGCGAGATCCAGCACAAGACCATTGCCCTCCTGCAGCACCTGGGCCTGCCGGATGTGGCGGCGGCGTTTATCGGGCTGGTGGTGGCGGTGGTGGTGCCGTTGATGATCGGCGAAGTGATCAAGCGGGTAGCGTTCCTGCGGTTTTTCTACTTCCCCTTCCCGATACGCAAGGCACCGGCGGTGGCCGGTGAAAAGCCTGGAGCTTGAGGCGTGATGTGGGAGCTGTCGAGCTTTAGCGAGGCTGCGATGGCATCACCGCGGTGTGCCTGAATTACCGAGGTGATGCTATCGCAGGCAAGCCAGCTCCTACAGAAAAACGCTCAATCATCCAGTGCCGGTTGTGGCGCTGGATGCTTGGTGTTTTTGCCCGCCTTGGCTCCAGGCTTGCCTGCTGCAGGGGCAGCGGGCTCAGGTTCGGCCGGCGCGGCAAGGTCCTTTTCAGCCTGGGGCATCTGATCAATCGCGCTGAAGAAATCCGCCAGGCTGAGGGTGTCGGGTGGCACGGTCTTCTCGAGTTTTTTCTCGCCGTCCTTGCCCACCAGGATCACCTTGGTACCACTGCCGGCGCCCAGCTTGAGTGCGCGGATCAGCGCGTTGGTTTCCGGCGGCGCGAGCTTCTTGTTGTCCTTCGCGTCCTTGGCGAACTTCTCGCCTTCAGCGCCGATGCTGCCAAAGGACACGGTGTACAGCACCATGTTGCGCTCTTCAAAGGACTGCTTGTTGGCAGGCTCGTCCAGCTGTTTCTTGAGGGTGGCCAACGTCGGGTTGCCGGAGTCGAGCTCCACCACCACCAACGGACGGGACTTGCCCAGGTCCTGCTTGAGCGGATTGAGATCATCCGCGGCCAACAGCGGCCCCGTAAAAGCCATCAGGGTAGCCAGGGTCAGCGACCGGATGAGCATGCACACCTCCTTTGAATTCCATGCAGGGTTCTTGAGTTTCATGTCTGCGACAGTCAAATTCAAGGATGATTCCTACAACAACTTCAGAAAGCGTAGGTCAGGACGCCCGCGACGCAAGGCGTTTAGCCACCTTACGCCTCATTGTTTCTTTTGATTGCGGATGCTCACGACGGCCAATGCCGGGCAAATACCGGCGCTACGTTTGGGTGGGCATCCACCTGCGCCAGCACCCGGGCAAACTCAGGCCGCGACTGTTGCAGCGCGTCCCGCCCGCCTGCCCAACGCGACACCGCCGCAGCCATGATCGCCAGTGCATTCGGAACCTGCGCCGGGGTGAACAGTTGCTCGGCAAATTGATCGGCAAACACTTCCCAGGCCCTATGCAGGCGGCGACGGGTGCCGCTGATCAGCTGTTCATGCTGCTGCGCATCGGGGCTGTCGGTCCAGCGTTCCGGATAGTCGATGATGCCAATCGCCGAGTAACAGTTGGCGGCGATGTACACCAGGCCGCGAATGACTTGGGCGGGCTCCTCGGGCAGCAGCCCTGAGGCGGGAAACTGCAGGCCCAGGTGAATCAGGATCGCCGCGCTTTCCGTCAACACGCTGCCATTGGGCAGTTGCAGGGTAGGGATTTGCTTGAGCGGGTTGATCCGCGCCAACGCCTCGTTGCCCACGCGGTCTTCCCAGGAGCAGGCGTCGACCTGGCACCACTCGACACCGCAACGCTGCAGGGCAATTTCGATGATGCACGAGCCGGTGCCGGGGGTTCCGTAAAGGGTGTACACAGTGCCAAGCCTCCTGGCAGTGGATTGAGGTGTTAGGCTAGGCCGTTCATTCGTTCAACGGGAAGCCATCATGCACAGCAAACGCGTCACGATCGAAGACTGGGACGGCGACGGCGCCATTCGCCTGCCAGACGAAGCCTTGCAGGAACTGGGGCTGGATGTGGGCGACACGCTGTACATCGTCGAGACCTATGTGGGCACGCAAAAAGGCTTTGTGCTGTCGACCACGCCGAAAATTGCCGACCGGATGGATGAGTTGGTGGAAGAGCTGAGCCATAAGCCCTAGCGAGCCAGCCTGGCTTGCAACGCCGCCTTCACCTGTGGCCATTCCGGATCAATGATGCTGAAGCGCACCGAGTTGCGCTTGCGGCCATCGGGCATGATGCGCTCGTGGCGCACGATCCCTTCCTGTACCGCGCCGAGGCGCAGGATCGCGGCCCGGGATTTTTCGTTGAGTTCATCGGTGGTGAACTGCACTCGCACGCACTCCATCACTTCAAACGCGTAGGTCAGCAGCAACAGCTTGGCCTCGGTGTTGACCCCGGACTTCTGCACCGACTGGCTGATAAACGTGTGGCCGATCTCCAGCTTGCGGTTGACCCGGTCGACCTTCCAGAATCGGGTGCTGCCCACCACTTCACCGGTGTCGCGGCGCACGATGACAAACGGCATCACGGTGCCCGCCTCACGCCCGGCCAGGGCAATGTCCACGTACTTTTCGACGGTGTCGGGCCCCGGCACGTTGGTCACCTTGAGGTTCCACAACTGCCCGTCGGCAGCAGCCTGTACCAGGGCGGCGGCGTGTTCGCGTTGCAGGGGCCGAAGTTCGACCGTGGTGCCGGTCAGGGTGATATCAGTCATGGGAGGGCTGCGCTGTCTGGTGGTCGTCAGTGGCCAAGATTGCAGGCTCTCGCCACCTCAAGGCAAGCCGTTTTAGAACAAGCCCATCTGGCCGCCCACCAGGGTGCCGAAGTCATCGTTTACAAACGGCAGGATCGCGTCCGCCACCGGTTGCAGTTGCCGGGTGACGTAGTGGTCGTAGTCGATCGGTGCCTGGCGCACTTCCAGCGGTTCGGGGCCGTTGACGCTGATCACGTAGCTGATCCAGCCACCGTTCTGGTACTGGCGCGGGCGACCCTGGCGGTCGTTGTATTCGTCGGCCAGCCGCGCGGCGCGCACGTGGGGCGGTACGTTGCGCTCGTAGTCGCCCAGTTGCCGGCGCAGGCGCTTGCGGTAGATCAGCAGGTCGTCGAGCTCGCCGCTCAAGGTGCGACGTACGTAGTCGCGCACATAATCCTGGTGGGGCTGGCGGTGGAAGATGCGCTGGTAGAGTTCCTGCTGGAATTGCCGGGCCAGGGGCGACCAGTCGCTGCGTACGGTTTCCAGGCCCTTGTAGACCATTTCTTCGCTGCCGTCGGCACGGGTGACCAGCCCGGCGTAGCGCTTTTTGCTGCCCTCTTCCGCACCACGAATGGTCGGCATCAGGAAGCGGCTGAAGTGGGTTTCGTATTGCAGTTCCAGGGCGCTTTGCAGGCCGAACTCATTCTGCAGGCGCTCGCGCCACCAGGTGTTGACGTGCTGCACCAGGTCCAGGCCGATGCGCGTCGCGTCTTCCTGGGAATGGGGGCTGCCGAGCCAGACAAAAGTCGAGTCGGTATCGCCGTAGATCACCTCATAACCCCGGGCTTCGACCAGCTCGCGGGTCTGGCGCATGATCTGGTGGCCGCGCAGGGTGATGGACGATGCCAGTCGCGTGTCGAAAAAGCGGCAACCACTGGAACCGAGTACGCCATAGAAGGCGTTCATGATGATCTTCAGCGCCTGTGACAGCGGCGCGTTGTGTTCGCGCTTGGCCACTTCGCGGCCCTCGGAAACCCGCGCGACAATCGACGGCAGGCAATGCCGGGTGCGGGAAAACCGCGCACCGCGAAAGCCTTCCACCGACTCGCTGTCTTCGGGGTGACGCAGGCCTTCGATCAGGCCCACCGGGTCGATCAGAAAGCTGCGAATGATCGACGGGTAGAGGCTTTTGTAGTCAAGCACCAGCACCGACTCGTAGAGGCCCGGGCGCGAATCCATGACAAACCCGCCGGGGCTGGCCTGGGGTGGTTTGTCTCCCAGGTTCGGCGCGACGAAACCCTGGCGGTGCATCAGCGGCATGTACAGGTGCGTGAACGCTGCCACCGAACCGCCGTTGCGGTCTGCCGGCAAGCCGGTGACGCTGGCTCGTTCGAGGAGGAATTTCAGCAGCTCGGTCTTCTCGAAAATCCGCGTGACCAGCTCGCAGTCCTTGAGGTTGTAGCGTGCCAGCGCGGGCTTGTCCTCGGCGAACATGCGGTTGATTTCGTCCATGCGCTGGTACGGCGTGGAGATCGATTTACCTTCGCCGAGCAAGGTCTGGGCGACGTTTTCCAGGCTGAAGGATTCGAAACTCCAGGTGGCCGAGCGCAAGGCTTCGATGCCATCGATGATCAACCGCCCGGCCGCTGCCGCGAAGTAGTGATTGCGGCTGCCGTGCTCGCGCCAGCCCATGGCATCGCCGCCACGGCCCAGCAGCAGCGGCACGTTCAGGCGTTGCGCGTGTTCGTGCAGCACGCGCAGGTCGAACTGCACCAGGTTCCAGCCGATGATCGCGTCGGGGTCATGGGTGGCGAGCCACACATTCAGGCGTTCGAGGAGTTCGGCGCGGGTGTCGCAGTAGTCGAGCTTGAAGTCCACCGCATCGGTGTTGTTGGGCGGGCCGAGCATGTACACCTGGCGCTCGCCGCAACCTTCCAGGGCGATGGAATACAGGTCGCCCTGGGCGGTGGTCTCGATGTCCAGCGACACCAGCTTGAGGGGCGGGCGGTAATCCGGCGCGGGTTTCATCTGCGCCTCCACCAGCATGCCGCCCTCGCCCGCTTTGCCGCCGAACAACACCGGCGCGGTGATGAAGCGCTCCATCATGTAGCGATCGGGCGGGCGCACATCGCCTTCGTAGACGTCGATGCCGGCTCGACGCAGGCGCTTTTCCAGGTCCATCAATTGGCGATGCTGTTTGGTGTAGAGGCCCAGCACCGGGCGATGGTGGAAGTCGCAGAGCGCCAGGTCACGCAACTCGATACCGCGCTCGCCCTTGAGCTGCAGCTCGGCCGGCTTGCGATGGGCTTGCGGGATGAACATCACGGAGGTCTGCACCGGCAAGCGCACGAACCTGGGGCCTTGATCGGTAGCCAGCCAAAAGCTGACCTCCGTGCCCGCCGGGGTGTCGCGCCAATGCCGGGTCAGGACAAACCCCTGCTGTAAATCCACCTTGCCACACCTCAAGAATCACTTTCAGGGCGTGATTCTACTCGGCCTGTGCCACGGCGCGGCGATTTAACCGAAATGGCCTACGTATACGGAGAGAGTAATCTCACAAACTTGTTGCAGAACATTAATGACAATTACTATCATTCGCACCGGAGTCGTATCCGCGCAGCGAGGACGCGCAACGTTGTTGCCCTTTTCCTCACATTGACGGTTCGCCGTCAGGATCGACCATGCCCACTTCCACCCGTTTGGCTGTGCCGTTTCGCCCTACCCTGCTCGCCCTTTGCTGCTCCCTGAGCCTCGCCGCTCACGCCGCCACTCCAGAAACCTCGCAGGATGCGAACAACAGTCAGGACGGCAAGGCTCTGGAACTGGGCGCTACCACCATCAGCGCCGACGCGGCCACGCCCAACGCCCTGCCCCCGGTGTACCCCGGCGGCCAGGTCGCCCGCGGCGGGCAACTGGGGGTGCTGGGCAACCAGGACATCATGGACGTGCCCTTCAGCATGTCTTCCTACACCGAAAAATTGATCCGTGACCAGCAGGCCGAGAACGTCGGCGATGTGCTGCTCAACGATTCGTCCGTGCGCCAGGCGTCGGGGTACGCGAACCAGGCCCAGGCCTTTGTGATCCGTGGCCTGCCGCTGAACGGCGATGACATTTCGTTCAACGGTCTGTACGGCATCCTGCCGCGCCAGATCATGTCCACCGACGCCCTGGAGCGGGTTGAAGTGTTCAAGGGCCCCAACGCCTTTATCAATGGCGTGACGCCCGGCGGCTCCGGGATTGGCGGCGGTGTGAACCTGCAACCCAAGCGCGCCGATGATGTGCCGTTGCGGCGTTTCAGCACCGACATCAGCAGCGATGGCCGGGTCGGCGAGCACCTGGATATCGGGCAACGTTTTGGCGAGGACAATCGTTTTGGCGCACGGGTGAATATTTCCCAGCGCGAAGGCGACACCGGGATCGATGACGAGAGCCAGCGTTCGAAGCTGTTTGCGGTTGGCCTGGACTATCGCGGTGATGCGCTGCGTTTGTCGGGAGACTTTGTCTACTCGAAACAGCAGATCAATGGCGGGCGCAACACCGTGTTGCTCGGCCAGAACCTGACTCATATCCCCAACGCGCCTTCGGCCGACACCAACTACGCGCCGAGCTGGGGCACCAGCAGCCTGGAAGACACTTTCGGCATGTTGCGCGCCGAGTACGACCTGAATGACAACTGGACCGCCTACATCGCAGGCGGCGCCAAGCACACCAACGAGATTGGCCGTTACTCCTCGGTCACGTTGAATGACACCCTGGGCAATGCCACCGTCAGCGGCTCGCGCATCGCCCACCAGGAAGACAACACCAGCCTGATGGCGGGCTTGAATGGCAAGTTCCAGACCGGCGCTGTCAGCCACAAACTGAACTTCGGGTTGACCGGGATCTGGGCCCAGACGCGCAACGCCTATGACTTCGACCTCAACGGCCACGCCAGCAATATCTATAACCCGGTGGACGTTGCCGAACCGGTCAAGGGCAGTTTCGTCGGCGGCGACCTGAACGATCCGGGCATCACCGCCAAGACCTTCGCCCGCAGTGCAGCGGTCTCGGACACCCTGGGCTTTATGGATGATCGCTTGCTGGTGACCGCCGGGTTGCGCCGCCAGGAACTGGTGGTCCAAGGGTATGCCTACGGGTCGGGCCCACGTAACGCCAATTACGACAAGTCGATCACCACACCGGTGTACGGCCTGGTGTTCAAGCCGTGGGACCACGTGTCGTTCTATGCCAACCATATCGAAGGCTTGGCCCAGGGCCCGACCGCACCTCAGAACGCCGGCACCGCACCCATTACCAACGCCGGCCAGGCCTATGCCCCGGCGCGCTCGAAACAGACCGAAGCCGGGGTCAAGCTTGACATGGGTACCTATGGCGCAACCCTGGGTGTGTATCGCATCGAGCAACCAACCGACGGTTACTCACAACTCAGCGCCGACGGCTTGAGCGCCACCTATGTTCGCCAGGGCGAGCAAGTCAACAAAGGCGTTGAGCTCAACGTGTTCGGTGAACCGATCGCCGGCCTGCGCCTGCTGGGCGGCGCAACCATCATCCACACCGAAGTCCACGGCACCCAGAACGGCGCCAACGACGGCAACCGCGCCATCGGCGTACCGACCTTCCAACTGAATGCCGGCGTGGACTGGGATGTACCAGGCCTGCAAGGCGTGACAGTCAACGGACGGATGCTGCGCACCGGCGGCCAATATGCCGACGCGGCCAACAACCTCAGCCTGCCCGCCTGGAACCGCTTCGACGTGGGCGCCCGCTACACCTTCAAGGTGGACCAGCGAGACGTCACCCTCGGCGCCACTGTGGAGAACGTCGCCAATACCAAGTACTGGGAATCGGCACTCGGCGGCTACCTGACCCAAGGTGACCCGCGCGTGGCCAAGCTGTCGGCCAGTATCGACTTCTAACCCCTGTCAATGTGGGCGCTGGCTTGCCTGCGATGCGGGCACCTCGGTGTGTCAGATGCACCTCGGTGATGCTATCGCAGGCAAGCCAGCTCCTACAGAAAGCAGATCGGCCTGCACCCGGGTTGTTTGCCGGACATTGGACAGCCGAACGCCAACTGCGTAGTTTCCCAACCACTGCGCACAAGGACCCCGGCATGTCCCCCGACCTCACTTCCATCGAGCTGTTCCTCAAGGCGGTCAAGCTGGGCAACCTGTCCCGGGCGGCCGAGCAATCCCATCTCTCCCTCTCTGCCGCCAGCCGACGCCTGTCGCTGCTGGAGCAGCACTTCAAGGTCGCCCTGCTGACCCGCACCTCCACCGGCGTTTCACCGACGGCAGCCGGGGAAGTATTGGCCCAGCATGCACAATCGATCCTGCGGGCGGTGGACGGCATGCACGCCGACCTCGCCGATTACGCCAAGGGCGCCACCGGCCGGGTTTGCCTGTACGCCAACAGCTCGGCGATGAGCCAGGAACTGCCGCGCCAACTGACCCAGTGGAACACCTTGCACCCGGGCATCCGCCTGGATATTCGCGAGGAGCGCAGCCGGGAGATCCTCCAGGCCGTGCGCGAGGGCGTGGCGGATGTCGGTATCGTCACCACCCGCCCCAGCGAAGAGCTGCGGTTCGAGCCCTACTGCCAGGACCGCCTGTGCCTGCTCGTGCCCAATGACCACCCACTGAAAATGCGCCATGCGCGCTTCGAGGATTTGCTCGGCTACGACTTCGTCGGCCTGGAAGACAACGCCGCCATCACCCCGTTGATTACCGAGGCCGCCGCGGCGATCGGCATGCCGTTGCGGCTGCGGGTGCAGGTGCGCAGTTTCGAAGCAGTGTGCCGCTTGATCGCCGCCGGCCAGGGTGTGGGCGTGTTGCCACAGGGTGCAGTGCAGATCTTCCGCAAGGAGATGGCCTTGCGCTTTATCGAAATCGACGACAGCTGGGCCGACCGGCAGATGTACCTGTGCATGCGCAAGGAACAGCCGTCGCTGACGAGCCTGGCACTGTTCGACTACTTGAGTGCCAACCCTGCGTAAACCTTTGGCCTTCGAATTTTGCGAAGGCCGATTCCACAATTAGCAATTCCACTGTTGTCACAGCTGTGCCAAGAATGCCCCCGCCAGACCTTCCTATAAAAACAAGACAGGAGACACGGCGTGTCCGAATCCCACACCCGCCCCACCCACCGCATCGCCGTGATTCCCGGCGACGGCATCGGCCGCGAAGTGGTGCCCGAAGGCCTGCGGGTACTGGACGCTGTCAGCCGGCGCTTCGGTATTCACTTTCACTTCGACCACTTTGCCTGGTGCAGCGAACACTACCTGGCCCACGGCACGATGATGCCCGACGACTGGGCCGAACAGATCGGCAGCCATGACGCGATCTTCTTCGGCGCGGTGGGTGCGCCCGACATCATTGCCGACCACACTGCGGTGTGGGAGTCGCTGCTGAAGATCCGCCGCCAGTTCGATCAATACGTGAATATCCGCCCGGTGCGCCTGATGCCCGGCGTGCCCTGCCCGCTGGCCGGCCGCGTGCCGGGGGACATCGACTTTATCGTGGTGCGGGAAAATACCGAGGGCGAATACTCCAGCGTTGGCGGCCGCATGTGGGAAGGCACGGCGCGGGAAATCGCAGTGCAGGAGTCGATCTTCTCCCGCGAAGGCGTGGACCGCGTGGTGGACTACGCCTTCAAACTGGCGCAACAGCGGCCGCGGAAAAACCTGGTGGCGGCGACCAAATCCAATGGTATCTCGATCACCATGCCGTTCTGGGACGAGCGGGTTAACGAAATTGCCCGGCGCTACCCGGACGTGAAGACCGCCAAGTTCCACATCGACATTCTGTGCGCGCACTTCGTGCAGCATCCCGACTGGTTCGATGTGGTGGTGGCCTCCAACCTGTTCGGCGACATCCTTTCCGACCTCGGCCCGGCGTGCACCGGCACCATCGGCATCGCGCCGTCGGCCAACCTCAATCCCGAGCGGCGCTACCCGTCGCTGTTCGAGCCGGTGCACGGTTCCGCGCCGGATATTGCCGGGCTCGGTGTCGCCAATCCCATCGGGCAGATCTGGTCGGCCGCGCTGATGATCGAGCACCTGAGCGACGGTGATCCGCTTTACCAGGAAGCGGCGGCAGCCATCGTGTCCGCCATCGAAACGGTGCTTGCCGAAGGCCCGCGCACCCGGGAAATGGGCGGCAGCGCCAGCACTGTCGAAGTGGGTCGCGCCATCGCCGAATGCGTCGCCGGGAACAGGAGCTGAACATGACCAACGCACATTACATCGCCAACCAATGGCTGGCGTCGACCTCGCTGGAAGACATTCCGGTGATCGACCCCAGCACCGGCGATACCTATTCGAGCATCGCCCGTGGCACGGCCGCCGATATCGAGGCGGCGATCAGCGCGGCGCGCCTGGCACTCGGCGAAACCTTCGACGGCCCGTGGGGCCGGTTGTCGGCCGTGGAGCGCAGCCGTTTGCTGGCCAAGCTTGGCGTGGCAGTGCTGGAACATCATGAAGAGCTGGCGCAGATCGAGGCGCGGGACACCGGCAAGGCGCTGAAAGTCGCCCGCGCCGATGCCACCGCCCTTGCCCGCTATTTCGAATACTACGCGGGTGCCGCCGACAAACTGCACGGCGAAACCCTGCCGTACCAGGCCGGCTACACGGTGTTGACGGTGCGCGAACCCCACGGGGTGACCGGGCATATCATCCCGTGGAATTACCCGATGCAGATTTTCGGGCGCAGCGTCGGCGCCTCGTTGGCGGCGGGCAATGCGTGCGTGGTCAAGCCGGCGGAAGATGCCAGCCTGTCGTTGCTGCGCCTGGCGGAAATCGCTGCCGAGGTTGGTTTTCCAGCCGGCGCGATCAACGTAGTCACCGGTTACGGCTACGAAGCCGGCGCGGCGTTGTGTGCACACCCGGGCATCGATCACATTTCGTTCACCGGCTCCACCGCCACCGGTACTGCCGTGTCGAAAGCCGCTGCCGAACGCCACTGCCCGGTCACCCTGGAGTTGGGCGGCAAGTCGCCGCAACTGGTGTTCGCCGATGCCGACCTGGATGAAGCGTTGCCGGTGCTGGTCAACGCCATCATTCAGAACTGCGGGCAAACCTGCTCCGCCGGCAGCCGTTTGCTGGTGGAACGCAGCATTTACGAAACCCTGCTCGCACGCCTCAGCCAACGTTTCAGCGAACTGCGCGCCGGGCCTTCGGCGCTGGACCTGGACATGGGCCCGCTGATCAATCAGAAGCAGCTGCGCCTGGTGCGCGAGTTTATTCGTCAAGCCGAACAGGAAGGGATCACCGTCGCCGCGCGCGGAACGGTGGTGGCCGAGGCCGGCAGCGGCGGGTATTTCCAGGAGGCGGTGCTGTTTCGCGATGTGCCGCCTGACAGTCGCCTGGCGCAACAGGAAGTGTTCGGCCCGGTGCTGGCCGTGATGCCCTTCGACGATGAAGCCGAAGCGATTCGCCTGGCCAACGGCACCGAGTTCGGCCTGGTGGCCGGCGTGTGGACCCGCGATGGCGCGCGGCAAATGCGCCTGGCGCGCACCCTGCGTTGTGGCCAGGTGTTCATCAATAACTATGGCGCCGGTGGCGGCGTTGAATTGCCATTCGGCGGCGTGAAGGCCAGCGGGTATGGACGGGAAAAAGGCTTCGAGGCGCTGCTGGGCTTTACCACCTTGAAGACCATTGCGATCAAACACGGTTGATTCCTCACAACAACAAGAACGGAGAACACACCATGCGTTTAGCCAATAAAGTCGCGATCGTCACCGGCGCCGGTTCGGGGTTTGGCGAGGGCATCGCCAAGACTTTCGCGCGCCAGGGCGCCAAGGTCATCGTCGCCGACATGAACGCCGTCGGCGGTCAGCGGGTGGTCAATGAAATCGCCGAAAGCGGCGGCCATGCGCATTTCATCGAGGTCAACGTGGCCAACGATGAAAGCATGGGCGCCCTGCTGCGTGGCACTTTGGAGCAGTTCGGCGGCCTCGATATCGTCATCAACAACGCCGGTACCACCCACCGCAACCGGCCGATGCTGGAAGTCGACGAAGCCGAGTTCGACCGGGTGTTTGCGGTCAACGTCAAAAGCATCTTCTTGAGCGCCAAGCATTTTGTGCCGCATTTTCGCGGCCAGGGCGGCGGCGTGTTCGTCAATATTGCCTCGACGGCGGCGATCCGCCCGCGTCCGGGACTGGTCTGGTATAACGGCAGCAAGGGCGCAGTGGTGGTCATGAGCAAGACCATGGCGGCGGAGCTGGGGCCGGACAATATCCGCGTCAACTGCGTGAACCCGGTGGTGGGTGCCACGGCGTTGCTCAGCGAATTCATGGGCGTACCGGACACCCCGGAAAACCGCCAGAAATTCATGGCGACCATTCCCCTGGGGCGCTTTTCCACCCCGCAAGATGTGGCCAACGCCTGCCTGTACCTGGCGTCGGACGAAGCGGCGTTCATCACCGGCACTTGCCTTGAAGTCGATGGCGGGCGCTGCGTGTAACTCACTCTCACAGGGACCGGAATTGCTATGTGTGATCTTCATAATAAGAACGAGCCGAACACCCGCGAATTGCTTAAAGGCCTGCCAAAGAACTGGGGTAAATGGGGCCCGGACGACGAAGTCGGCGCCCTCAATTACCTGACTGAAGCCGAAGTACTGCGGGGCGTGGCCTCGGTGCGCCAGGGCAAGACCTTTACCCTGCAAGTGCAGATCGGCCACCCCGACGGCGACCCGATGTGGCCGGCGCGCAACCCGTCGATGCGCTTCAATACCCTCGACCACAGCCATTACCACTTCGGCAAACAACCGCACATGACCGGTGGTGCGGCGTATTCCGACGACGTGATCTTCATGCAGCTGCAAGGCTCGACCCAGTACGACGCCCTCGGCCACGCCTGGTACGACAATCAACTGTGGAACGGCTACGACGCCCAGACCACCGTTGGCGGCATGGCCAAGGCCAGCGTGCTGGCGATTGCCGAACGCGGCGTGGTGGGCCGTGCGGTGCTGATCGACATGGCCCGCCATCGCGGCAAGAAGTGCCTGGGCCGGGGCGAAACCTTCAACCACCTGGACCTGCTCGACGCCGCCAAAGCCCAGGGCGTGACCATTGAAAAACGTGACATCCTGATCATCCGCACCGGGTCCATGGGGGCGTTTTATGAGCTGGGCAAGACCGAGTTCTTCAAGGACCTGATGGAGCCGGGGCTGACCTACAGCCGGGAGCTGGTGGAGTGGTTCCACGAGATGGAAATCCCCAATCTGGTGACCGACACCATCGCCAACGAAGTGATCACCGACCCGGTGTCCGGGGTGCAGATTCCGCTGCATTGCGCGCTGATGCGCAACCTGGGGATCGCCTTCACCGAAATCGTGTTGCTGGAGGAACTGGCCGCCGATTGTGCGGACGACGGCCAGTGGAAATTCCTCTACACCGCCGCCCCGCTGAAGATTGTCGGGGGCAGTGGCGCACCGGTGAATCCGGTGGTGATCAAGTAGCCGTTCCGTCTCAGTGGCGAATTTGCGAATCGCGAACGCGCCACTAGACTCAAGGCTCCTCTCACATGGAAGTCCACTCAATGAATGTATTGCGCCCTCTTCGCCAGGCAATTGCCCTGGCAACCCTGCTGTCTGCTGGTGCCCTGACGGCACATGCTGCCGATATCCCGTTGTCCAAGTCGCTGGAAGCCGATGAGGTGACCACCAAGGTGCTGGAGGTGGATGCCGCCAACCATCAGGTGGTGCTCGAAGGTGCCGAAGGCCGCAAGGTGCATGTGCAGCTCAGCGACCAGGCCAAGGACCTGGGCAATCTCAAGGTAGGTGATCAGGTCAAGGTGCTGGTGACCCATTCGGTCGCCGCCGTGCTGGACACCGACATCGACAAGAGCGCACCGGACGCCACCGAGAAGACTGGCGTCTTGCGCGCCACCGCGGATAACCCGAACCCGGGCGGTGCGGCCTTCCGCCAGGTACAGGTGCAGTTGAAGATCACCCACATTGAGCTGGCGAAAAACCAGGTAACCCTGGAAAACCCGGCGGGCCAGAGCAAAGTGCTGACCGTGGAGAAACCGCAAATTCGCGCCGGCCTCAAAGACCTCAAGGTCGGCCAAAGCGTGTTGGTGACCTACACCGATACCCTGGAAATCAGCACCGCCCACGAAGGGTGATGAATGCGGCGCCCCATCAGCTCACGGCTGATGGGATTTCGCCAGATAGTCTTCGATGTTGTTCATCTGATCATCCCAGCCTCGGGAGTTCTTCTTGTAGGCCTTCTGGCGGCGAACGTCCGGGATCCCGTCAAAACCTGACTCCACCACGCGCAACAAGATGCCTTCGGCGTGATCCTCGAGGGTGAACTCCACCAGCGTTGGGGTTTCCGCGTCGTAATCCACATCCTTGTCTACGGCGTAGGGATGCCAGCTGAAAGAGAACCGTGTCTGTGGTTCAAGCCGCTCGATCCTTGCCTTCCACACCACGTGCTCGTAACCGGGATAGGTGATCGGGGCTTCAATGGCCCGGCCCTGGGCAAACTGTTTGCCCTTGAGGGCGATGCCAAACCAGCTGCCGAATTGCTCGGCGTCGGTCAGTGCTTCCCAGACCCGTTGGCGTGGAGCGTTGAGCAGGACTTTACGTTTGATTTCATTTGATTCGTGCATGAGACACCTCCTGTATTGACAGTAGGCGACATCGACCAATGCGCAACCCTGGGGTTGCGCATTCCCGGTTTCAGCGAGTCAGAATTGCCACTTGGCGTTGACCATCGCGTTGCGCGGTTCGCCGTAGGAGCCGGAGTTGAACGTGCCTAGGCCGTCGTAGTACTTCTGGTCGAACAGGTTGTTGACGTTCAGGCCCACCGACAGGTGTTCATCAACCTGGTAGCTGGCGAGCAGGCCGACCACACCGTACGGGTCCTGCTTGGCCTTGTAGTACGGGCCTTCGTAGTTGATTTGGGAGGACGCATAGATCTCGCTTTGCCAGGTGACGTTGGCGCCGATGGTCAGGCGGTCGAGGTTGCCGGGCAGGCGGTATGAGGTGCCGAGTTTGAACAGGTTGATCGGCTGGTTGGCCTGCACGCGTGCGCCGTCCTTGTCGTGGGATTCGCGGTAGGTGTAGCCGCCGAATACGTTCCAGCCTTCGGCCACTTCACCGGAGATTTCGGTTTCGACGCCACGAGTGCTGGTGCCGGCGATGGCCTTGTAGACGGCTGCGCCTGAAGAGTCGGTGCCGGATTGCTCGGGAGTATTCTTCTGCTCGATGTCGAACAGGGCAATGCTGGCGTTCAGCGCGCCATTGAAGAATTCGCCCTTGAGACCGATTTCGTAGTTGTCGCCCTGCTGCGGCGCCAGGGAGCCCTTTGAAGACGTCTTGTAGAAAGTCTGCGGCAGGAAGATGTTGGTGTAGCTGGCGTAGACCGAGTAGGTATCGTTGAGGTCATAGATGACGCCGGCGTAGGGCGTGACCACGCCGGTCTTCCTGGTTTTATCGATGGTTTTCGTGCCTGCTGCGTAGTCCCGGTCGGCGTTCTCCTGGTTCCACCAACTGACCCGCGTCCCCAGGATGATCGTCAGCGGATCAATCGGTTTCAAGCGCAGGGCGGCGTAGACGCCGGTCTGTTGCAAAGTGGTGACGGTGCCACCGACTTCGGTGTACGAACGGCGACTGTACTGCCGGCCATCCCAGGTGAAGATGTTGTCCACCTGACCGTAGTCGTTATCGGCCGAACCGCTGCTGTAGTCGGGGAAGTTCAGGTGCGTGCGCGAACTGCTGGCGCCCATCACCAGTTCATGCTCACGCCCGCCCAGCTGGAACGGGCCGGTGGCATACACATCGACGGTGTCCTGGGTCTGGTAGCTGTCCAGGCGATAGATGAAGGCACCCGCGCCCTGCCCTGTCACGGGGTCCGGGTAGCCGCCACTGGCCGACGCGCCCTGTCCTTTGCGGTAGGAATACTGATGGCTGTAGGCAGTCTTGAGGCTCCAGTCGTCATCCAGCTTGTGATCGAGCATCGTCGTGAAGGTGTAGCTGGTGTTGTCCATGTAGCTGGAGCGCGAGGCCGGGTTGAAGGAGCGGGAGAAGTGGGTCTGGGTGCCATTGTTGTAGAACAGCGGGATATGGCCGTAGGTGCTGCCATTGGCGTCGTTGTTCTGGTAGTCGAGGCTGGTGCGCAGCGTGGTGTTTTCGTTCAGGTCGATGTCCAGGGCGCCATACATCACGCGCTTGTCCTGCTTATACCAGTCGATGAACGAATTCTGTTTTTGATAAGCCGCGACGAAACGTCCGCGCACGTTGCCGGTTTCGGTCAACGGGCCGGACACATCGACTTCGGAACGGTAACGGTCCCACGCCCCGGCTTCGCCGGAAACGTAGGCCTGGAAGTCCTTGGTCGGGCGCTTGCGCACCAGGTTGATGGTGGCCGATGGAGTGCCGGCGCCGCTCATCAGCCCGGTGGCGCCGCGCACCACTTCGACGCGGTCGTAGATCGCCATGTCGGAGATCGCGCCGGTGTATTGCTGGGACTCGTTGGCCACCTGCGACGGAATACCGTCGTACTGGAAATTCTGGATTTCAAAGCCCCGGGAATAGAACGAGTAACGCTCGCTGTCGCGGTGGTTGCTGCTGATGCCGGGGGTGAAGGCCAGCACTTCGTTGAGGGTCGACAGGTGTTGGTCGTCCATCAACTGGCGGGTGACGACGCTGACCGATTGCGGCGTTTCCCGCAGCGACAACGGTAGCTTGGTCGCGGTACTGGTGGCGCCGGTGGTGTAGGAGCCGGTGTTTTCGGTGGTCAGGCTCAGCCCTTCGGCATTGATGCTGGTGGCGCCCAGGGTGAAGGCGCCGCTGGATTGCGGGATCAGGCCGTAGCTGCCATCACCATTGGCCGCCACGCTCAGGGCGCTGCCCGCCAACAAACGCGCGAAACCCTGCTCGACACTGTAGGTGCCGGTGAGGCCCTGGCTCTGCTTGCCCGCGGTCAGGCCCGAGTCAAAAGACAAGACGACGCCGGCGTCACTGGCAAAGCGGCTCAGTACCGACCCCAACGGGCCGGGCGCGATGCTGAAGGTCTTTTGCGGGCTGGCCGCCACAGCGCTGGAGCCTGGGGACAGCAACGGGCCCAGAAGGCTGTATTGCACCATCAACGACACGCCGAACAACGCCACCTGCAGGGGCTTTTTGCGAAATGATCGAAGCGGTGGATTGGCGACTGAAGTTTGCCCTGCGCGCATTACTGACTCCTGGTGACCGAAAGAAATGAAGAGGTATTGCAGGAGGAGTCGAGCGAGGCGCGGCAAATCGACAACGGCGGCGGATAAATATTTTGCGTTTTTATCCGCGGGCGACAATTTGGGTCCAGTAATCGGTGCGGGAGATGCGCCGTACCGGTAGCGCACGGGTCAGTGCGGTGAGGGTCAGGTCCAGATCATCCAGGGAATAGGCGCCGGAGACCCGCAGGTGGCCGACCTCGGCAGCACACCCCAGGTAACCTGGCCGATAGCGCTGCAACTCTTCGAGCAGGCGATCCAGCCGCCAGTTGTCCACCACCAGGCGCCCCGCCGCCCATTCGCCCTCGCCGGGCTCAATGGCGCGCAGCGTCAGCAGGCGGCTGGTATCGAAGGTCACGGCGTTGCCGGTGGTGATCACCGTCTCTGCCAGCTCATCACCCGGGCGCACGGCCACGGCGTGTTGCAGGACGCTCATGGCGGTGTAGCCGTCGAACTGGCGCACGGTGAAACGTGTGCCCAGCGCGCGCATCTCGCCGTGGGCGCTGCGTACCATGAAAGGGCGTGCATCCTTGGCGGTCTCGATCAGGATCTCACCGGCGCGCAGGATCAGCAGCCGCTGGTCCGGGCCGTAGCGCACATCTACGGCGCTGGCCGTATTGAGCGACAGCCGGGTGCCATCCTCGAGGGTGACAGTGTGACGTTCGCCGGTGGTGGTGCGCTGATCGGCCATCCATATCGGCGCCTGGCGATAGCCGGTCCAGCCCATGGCGCTCACCCCGGCACCGATCACCAGGCCCTTGAGCAAGCCGCGTCGCCCCAGGTGCCGGGAATGATCGGCGGCCTTGTCCAGCACATTGACGGCCAGGGATCCCGGCAGGCACTGGAGTTGGCCCTGGAGCATCTCCACACGCTGCCAGGCCCACTGGTTCAACGGGGATTCTTCGCGCCACGTGTTCCAGTCCTGCTGAAGCTGGCGATCACCGGGCACCTCCGCCAGGCGTGCAACCCATTGGGCTGCGGCACTCAGCGCCTGGCGTTGCGGGTCAAGGGTCATCGGTCCAGCGCTTCAAGCAGGCAATGCTCGGTGGCCTTGGCGATGTATTTGGTCACCGAGCTGACCGAGACCTGTAGCTGCTCAGCGATTTCCTTGTAAGGCATGCCCTGCAACTGCGAGAGCAGGAACGCGCGTTTCACCTTGCGCCCGAGACCGTCGAGCATCGCATCGAGGCGCTGCAGGGTTTCGATGATCAGCAGGCGCTCTTCGGGTGACAGGGCGTAGGCCAAGGGCTGTTCGGCCAAAGCCTGGAGATAAGCCTGCTCAAGGGCCTTGCGACGGTAGCTGTCAATCATCACGCGCCTGGCGATGGTCACCAGGAAGTGCCGCGGCTCCTTCAGGTCGGCGGCCAGAGGTTTGGCCCGGTCGGCCAATAGCAGGCGAATGAAGGTGTCCTGTGCCAGGTCAGCCGCCTGATGCGAACACCCCAGCCGCGCACGCAACCAACCCACCAGCCAGCGGTGATGGGCACCGTAAAGCGTGGCAACAGGCTGGTGAGCGTGGCGGATCGATTCGGGCATGATGGCGATTAGCGCTAATGAGAACGAATCGCAATTTAGACGAATGTAGGAGTAAGGGCAATCACCTGTGTGTATTTGTGGCTTTAGACGTGGGGATCACCCGGCGCCTTGGCAGGGGTCGCGTATTGCGGCTTCAAGTGGCCTTCCTGATCGAGCAGCCAGGCGTCCATGATCTGGCGCACCACCGGCCCCGCCACTCGGCCACCGGCCTCGCCGTTTTCGATCATCACCGAAATCACGATCCGCGGGTGCTCCGCCGGGGCAAAGCCGACGAACAAGGCGTTGTCGCGGTTGCGCTCCAGGGTCTTGAGACGGTTGTAACGCTCGCCCTGCTTGATCGCCACTACCTGCGCAGTACCAGACTTGCCAGCAATCCGGTACTGCGCACCGGCTGCAGCCGCCCGGGCGATACCGCGTGGATCGTGCATTACCAATTGCATGCCGTGGTTGACCTGCTCCCAGTCGCGCGGGTCTTTGAGCACCACGTTGGGCATCGGGTTTTCATCCACCGGCGGCACGCCATTGATGGTCTTGGCCAGGTGCGGTCGGTTCCACACGCCCTTGTTGGCGATCAGCGCAGTGGCCTGGGCCAGCTGCAACGGGGTGACCTGCATGTAACCCTGGCCGATGCCGAGGATCACGGTTTCACCCGGGAACCACGGCTGGCGCCGGGTAGCGCGCTTCCAGGCTTGGGACGGCATCAGGCCGGCTGACTCTTCGAACATGTCGAGGGAGACTTTCTGGCCAAGGCCGAACTCGGCCAGGTAGTCGTGCAGGCGGTCGATACCCAGCTTGTGGGCCAGGTCGTAGAAGTAGGTGTCGTTGGAGCGCATGATCGCTGCGTCCATGTCCACCCAACCATCGCCGCTGTGGTTCCAGTTGCGGTATTTGTGGTCGAAATCCGGGAGTTGGTAATAGCCCGGGTCGAACACCCGGGTCTGGGCGGTAACCACGCCGCTGTCGAGGCCAGCGATGGCGACTTCCGGCTTGATCGTCGAACCCGGCGCGTAGAGCCCGCGCAGCACGCGGTTGAACAGCGGACGGTCGAGGGAGTCGTGCAGCGCGGCGTATTCCTTGAAGCTGATGCCGGTGACAAACAGGTTCGGGTCGAAACTTGGCTTGCTGACCATCGCCAGCACTTCGCCGGTTGCCGGGTCGAGAGCAACCACCGAACCACGGCGGTCGCCGAGGGCTTCTTCGGCGGCTTCCTGGAGTTTGACGTCCAGGCTCAGCACGATGTTTTTGCCGGGGATCGGGTCGGTGTGCTTGAGCACCCGCAGGACGCGGCCCTGGGCGTTGGTTTCAACTTCTTCATAGCCGACGTGGCCATGCAACTCGGACTCGTAGAAACGCTCGATCCCGGTTTTACCAATGGACTGGGTGCCCCGGTACTCCACTGAGTCGAGGGCTTTGGATTCTTTTTCGTTGATCCGGCCTACGTAGCCAATGGAGTGGGCAAAGTGCGCACCCAGCGGATAATGGCGGACGAATTGCGGCTCGACATCCACGCCCGGCAGGCGGAATTCGTTGACGGCCAGCACGGCGATCTGCTCTTCGGTCAGCTCGTAGAACAGGGTGACGGGCACGAAGGGATGACGGGCTTGCTTGAGCGCCTTATCAAATACGCCACGGTCCTCGGCGGGCAAATGCAGGAGGCTGACGATAGCGTCCAGCTCTCCTTTGAGATCGGTGGTGCGCTCGCGGGTGATGGTCAGGTTGTAGCTGGGACGGTTGTCGGCAAGTACTACGCCGTTGCGGTCATAGATCAGGCCGCGGGTCGGTGTGATCGGCAGGACGTGGACGCGATTGTTTTCGGAAATGGTGGAGTGGTAGTCGTACTGCACCACCTGCAGGAAGTACATCCGACCTACCAGGGCGCAGGTAATGCCGATTACCAGCAGCGCGCAGGCCAGCAGCCGCTTGTTGACCAGGCGGTTTTCTTTTTCGTGATCCTTGATCGGTATTGGTTCAGGCATTTCTACAGCATCTCGTTGAATAAGGTCGACGCCGCTTCCTGCGGAGGAAAAATCAGTCCTTGTGAAAATGTGCTGCACCATACCAAAAATGCAGAAACACTTTGCATCGATTTCCCTGAACGGTGTGCTAATGGAGCCTGTTCATGCACTTTGGTTTGAGCCGTTGACCTTATTCATGCGTTTTTATGCTGACGATCAGCTCAGGATCGACTTGGGCTCCAGGAAGGCTTCGAGGCCGAATGTGCCGTACTCGCGGCCGATACCCGATTGCTTGAAGCCACCAAACGGCGCTAGAGGTTCATGGGCCAGGGTATTGATCAGCACTCGGCCAGCGTCTATACGGCTGGCCAGCCTGCGGGCGCGTTCGGGATTTGAAGACAGGATGTATGCCTGGAGGCCGTAGGGTGTGTCGTTGGCGATGGTCAGGGCCTCTTCCTCGGTTGCGTAGGTAATGATCGAGAGCACTGGGCCGAAAATCTCCTCGCGGGCGATGGCCATTTGGTTGGTCACCCGGCTGAATACGGTTGGTTTTACGAACCACCCGGCTTTGATGCCCTCAGGCAAACCGCGACCTCCTGCCAATAGGTGGGCGCCCTCCTCGATCCCGATCTGAATGTAGCGCTGTACGCGCTCCCACTGTTTTTGGCTGACCATGGGGCCGACCGCAGTGGCTGGGTCACGAGGGTCGCCGGCTTGCACGTTGCCCACCTCGTCGATCATCAGCGCTTCGATTTCTTCCAAACGACTTTCGGGTACCAGGATTCGAGTGCCGGCGATACAGGCCTGGCCGCTGTTCATGAAACCGGCCTGAAGGGCCATGGGCACGGCCGTCTTGAGGTCCGCATCATCGAGAATCAGCACCGGTGATTTGCCGCCCAGCTCTAGGGTCACGCGCTTCAGGGTCTCGGCGCCGGTCCGCAGGATTGTTTTGCCGACAGCGGTTGAACCCGTGAAGGACACTTTTGCGATGTCGGGATGGGCGCTCAACACGGCGCCTACGGTTTCGCCACGGCCAGTGACGATGTTGAATACACCGGGAGGCAAGCCTGCGTCATGCAGGGCGCGGGTGACTAGCGAGGTCTGGATTGCGCTCATTTCACTGGGTTTGATCACGGCGGTACAGCCGGCGGCCAACGCCGCAGCGAGCTTGCCGCAGATAAAACCGGCGTTGCTGTTCCAGGGTGTGATCAAGCCGGCCACACCCAGCGGCTGCATGACCACCTCGGCGATGCCAATGCGTCGGGAGAAGTTGTAGTTCTCCAGTACTGAAGCGGCATCTTGCAGGACGCTGGCTGCATGCCTGGCCATCCACCGCGCACGGGATATTGGGGCGCCGTACTCCTCGATAATCGCGTCGGTAAGTGCGTCTTCAATGGATTCAACTGCGGCGTGAAGGCGTTTGAGATAGTCGATGCGCACATCTTTAGAGCTATGGGAGAACTCGGTAAAAGCTCGCTTGGCGGCAGCGATGGCATCCAGGGCGTCTTGTTCATTTGCCAATCGAACCTGGCCGATACGCTGGCCTGTTGCAGGGTTGAACAGCTCAAAAAGCTCTTCGCCATGGGGCGTCACAAAGTCGCCGTTGGTGTAAATCTGGTTGATGTATTGCATAGGTCCTCCGGGACGCTGAGCTAGTGCGTCCTACGGTAAGTCACTATGATTAAGCCGATAAGCCGTACAAATCGGCATGAGTTGATGAGCGATTCAGGACAATGAATACATCCGGGCTGAATGAGTTGGAAGCGGTGCTGGCAGTGGCTCGGCATCGCAGTTTTCGTGCAGCGGCGACCGAGTTGAATGTGTCGACATCGGCGTTGAGCCACTCTATCGCGGGGCTTGAAGCGCGGATGGGGGTGAGGCTGTTCAATCGCACCACGCGCAGCGTGTCGTTATCTGAAGTGGGCGCGGAGTTTGTCGAAACCATTACCCCTGCACTGTTGAGCATTCGCACGGCCTTGGAACAGGCAGGAAATCGCAGCGCGGAACCCAGCGGTACCTTGCGCCTGAATACCTCGGCGGGGGCGGCAAAGCAGGTGATGCCGTTGCTGCTGGAGTATCTGCGACGTTATCCACGGATGAAATTGGATATCGTCACTGAGGGGCGGCTGGTGGATATCGTCGCGCAGGGGTTTGATGCGGGGATTCGGCTCGGGGGTACGGTTCCTCAAGACATGATCGCAGTCGATATCAGTCCGGCCCAGCGTTTTTCGGTATTGGGCAGCCCGGACTATTTTGCTCTCAACCCAGTTCCCGTCAGTCCCATGGATCTGCGGGCCCATCAGTGTATTCGCAGCCGGATGCCCAGCGGGGCGATCTATCATTGGGAGTTTGAGCGACATGGCGAAGCGCTTGCTGTCGAGGTGCAAGGGGTTTTGACCCTGGATAATCCGACTCTGATGCTTGAGGCTGCCAGGGCGGGACTAGGCTTGACCTATCTTACGGAATGGAATGCCGCTGCCGATTTAGCGAACGGGACGTTAGTGCGCGTACTGGAGGAATGGACGCCGTCTTTTGACTGCTTGCGCCTCTATTACCCAGGTAGGCGCCATGTGCCGGCCGGGTTAAGGGCACTGATTGAGTTGATCAGGGAGCAAGGCTTTTAACCAGGCTGGATCTTTTTTACGGCCAACAGCTCTCTCCCCGTTTTCCGACCGCCCAAAACAAAACCCCTGACTGCA